>PLSV01000353.1 GCA_003165235.1 Syntrophobacteraceae bacterium | reverse complement strand
TGGGCGCTTGCAACATTGCAGAACCGGGGATCAAAGCTGTAGTAGCTGTGAAACCCACGGAAGCTTTCCTGTTCAATCCTTCCTTTACCACGAAGCACTTTGCGGACAGCAGAGGTGAGGTTGTCATAGACCAGGGTCTTGAAAACACCCCCGAAGAACGCAAAAGCATGTATGTGGGCATCAAAGAAGGCTTGCTGCCTCTCACATGGGTAAAACCGCACGAAGTGCTTGCCTGAATACTTGGAGCGCATGCAGAAATACTTCAGACGCACTTTCTCTCCGGCGATGAAAGCGAGTGCCCCACCCCAATCGACTTCCGTCTCCTGGCCGCAATCGGGATCGAGTGGAATGAAGGCTTTGGGAGCATTGACACCCAGGCGGACTTTGGCCTTTCTCACATACCGCCGGACAGTGGACTCGCTTCCGGAAAATCCTTCTTCCTTTACGAGCCGTTGGAAGACCCTTGCTGCGGTATGGCGCTGGTTCTTCGGGGCGGCCTTGTCTGCTTCAAGCCAGGAGTTGATCGTCTTAAGATACGGCCCCAGGGTTGGATAAGGCTGAGCATCCCTTTGGCTGTATCCGCCGTACTCATTCCTTAAGACTTTGCGGATCGTCTTTCGATCATGGCCGGTTTCCCGTTCAATTGCGTGGATGCTCTTTCCATAGACCCGATGGGCCGTGCGAACATACTCGTACTGATCCATACTGATCATTCCTCCAACCCTCCAGCAACACCTGCGATTTTGAGTATCGTCTTGTGTTACCAGAAGCTCTGTGAGGGTGGGGGAATTTTGGACGCTCGTTTCTATCCAAAGCGGAGGAATTTTAGGTTATCAAAATTAGGTCCTGGCGCCCGATCGTGCTGATCTCCTTTCGGACGACTCTGCCCGCGACTTTTCGGCTTTGAACGATTCGAAGGTGCTGATTGTTTCAGGTTGACGCATAGGAAGAAATTTGCTAAGGTCATATCATGAATGAACACCTAAAAGTCTATTGCCTGGATAGAGAAGTCGAGGGAATCGTTTTCGATCTCGATGGAACTCTCATAGATTCTATAAATACTTACTTCGAAGTCTTTCGGGATGCGGTCGCCCATGTTGGGATAATAGTCAATAGAGAAGATGTTCTTGATCCAATGGTTACTGGTTCCCTTATATGGGACCGAGCTGTGCCATTTGGTATTTCCAACAGGGAGGAAAAGATAGCCAAGTGCATGAGTGTCATCCCGCAAATTTTTGCAGAAGCCATTAAAAAGGTAAAAGTTTTCCCAGGCGTAGAATCCGTTCTAAGAACTTTGTTGGGAAGGAATCTAAAGTTAGGTTTGGTTACTAACTCAAGGCGTCCGGCACTGCATCCCATTGAGGAACAGGAAATTACACATTTCTTTGAATCGATAATTACAAGTGAAGATGGGTTTCCTCAAAAGCCTTCTCCTCTGGCGCTGTTAGAGTGCCTGAGGCGTTTATCTGTGAAGCCAAGGAACGCACTGTCGGTTGGCGATTCACCCTTGGATATCAGAGCCGGTAACTTAGCTGAAACTTTGACTATAGGAGTTCTTAGCGGCATTGGCAATCGTCAGCAATTGGAAAGTGAAAGGCCAATTGCTGTCTTAAGTGATGTAAACGATATTTTGAATTTTTTGGTATTATAATCACAATATACAATCGTGTTTCATAAAAGCGATAGCACAGTCTAGTAAATATTCCCAATTAGAGAACACCTTCTGGAGGATGTCAGCCAAGAACGGATGGGAACCAAGGCAGGTGACTTAGTGTAAACAGGGGGTATCGATGGAAGAGAAGAGGGTGGTGACCGGGAAAGTAGTTAGCGGGGCTCAGAAGGCTGCTTATTTCACTAATCTCCCTTGGGTTCAGGAACAATGTGTTGAGAAGCTTGGCTTTAGGCCTTATCCTGGTACACTGAACATAAATGTTTCTGAAGAGGGTTTGCTGAGTGTTATGGAATTGAGGAAAAACGAGGGGATTATTTTATGTTCCCCAAGCGCGGATTTCTGCTCTGCCAAAGCCTTACCCGTTCTTGTGGAATCCATCGAGTGCGCGTTAATTATACCCCCGGAAGACGTAAACATTCACGCGGAAAATACTTTGGAGATAATGGCGCCTGTAAAATTGAAGGATGCGTTAGGAATAAGGGACGGTGACCTTTTGACGATAGTCGTGTAGGTAGGTGGTCAGTTACTGGACAACTATGATCTTTGCAGATCATAGAGGAGTTCATTTTGCGTTAATTCGGGCAACCCGTAGGCCGCCACGATGTTCTGATGAACAAGAGCGCTACTCTAACCAGCAAGGCAGGTTCCCGCATGCAGAAGTGTTTCCGGCAAACGGATTTCCAGGTATCGTTGAGATTACTTGCGAATGAATTGAGGGAAAGGTCAATTGTTGAGAAATCCGCTGATACAGGTCGACCGGTTATGGCGCCTAATCTGTAAGCAACTTGCTTATCTCGTGCCGGAGAAAATCCCTGAAACCCTAGTCAGTTTGTACGATGGGTACTCCCGACATGCGCTCGATAAATACTATCTTGAGGTCGCCAAGGAAATCGTCGCCTTCTGCCTGAACGGACGAATTCTCGACATTGGATGCGGCCCCGGTTATTTGGCGATTCAAGTCGCTAGGTTAAGTGAGAATACGTGTATAGACGGCGTGGATTTGAGCTTGAAGATGGTCATGTTAGCCAGGAATAGGGCGATAGAGCATGGAGTCGAAAAGCGCGTGAAGTTCCGTGTCGGTAATGCAAATGCTCTCGACTGCCCCGAGGCGGATTACGATATGGTTGTGAGTACTGGAGTATTCCAGAGCCTGAGGGATCCGGTGCGATTTCTTGATGAGTGTTTTCGGGTCTTGAAACCGGCGCGGGAAGCATGGATATATTATCCTGCAGAGATCACCTCCGGAGCGCAGAGTCTGTGTCAAGGTTTGGCAAGGGACTGGCCAAAAGTTGTGGTTTATCTAGGGATGATGCTGTTAGCCAAAATGTTCCAACAAGGGAATATCTCCGAAAAGGATTTGCTTGATATTGTAAAGAGGAGCTGTTTTACCGAATATTCGATATCGGTTCATGGGGACACAAGGCTAAAGCTCAAGAAAAGGGATATGGAAGCACAACATGGGTAAAGAAGAAGGTATAGAAAGAAGGTGCTTGCGGGGTACGCTCTTTGTGAGCAGTAGATCCGGAAGAGAAGGTTTTTGGAGGAGCTTCGAGAACGAGGACCATTTGAGTGGCGTCAAGGAGAGAATCAGGACGCGATGTATCCCTTGCATTGAAAACCTGTATCGTCAGCTTAAAGCAGGAGAGACGGAGATCGAGGTCGGAAACGCATACGACTGCTGGAAGGTGGTGGTGGTGCTGAATAGCGACGACGAATGCGAGAAGGTATTGGAAGAATACCAGAATACGTTTCTGCCTTCACGTCACATCCAAGGCAGGTATGGAAGTCATGCCGAAGGCGGCGCGAAGGCCATAATAGCAAATGCAGATGATGAGACGGAGAGGGATCTTTTGCTTTCGGAATTCAGAGAGTGTGTCAGAAAGTCCGGTTTGGACGCTCGTATTTTTTACACGAAGGGTTGTGCGAATCTTTATGGGGAAACCCTCGGCGATTGGCGAAAGTGGAGAAGGGTCACGAGGATAAGGGATGTAAAGAATGTGGATGCCGTAATGAAGATAGTGGAAAGGTACCTTGGTCTTTCCGAATAGAGGGAAATGGGGCGAGTGGAAAATCCAGGAAAATGAACCATGGGACTTGCAGCATGAAGATGAATGAATAAAACGAGAAATTGCCAGATAGTAATGCGAAGATGAAAACTCTTCACCCCTGCGGTCCAAACGCCCCGCCTGTCGCCGGGAAGCGCAAGACGTGCGGCTCCATGCGCCACGCCGCCCCGAGCCTGATTCGGGCTTTGAGCGCCGAGTCCGGTTGCGTCAATCCCGGCAGCCCGTCCCATCGTCCGCCTCCGAAGGAAAGCCGTGCTTCTCGCTGTGTCAATCCCAGTCGCGTCGCCACGCCGTCGCGGGGAAAGGATGGAGCATAAAATCGGCTAATACAAGCAAGGTCATTGCTTCCAGGACTGGGACGATCCTTGGAACGGCCGAAATATCGTGTCGGCCCTTGACGCTGATAATCGCGGGTTTGCCGCTCGAGTCAACGGTGCGCTGGGGCTTGGATATCGATGGGATCGGTTTTACTGCGACCCTCATTATGATGTCCATGCCCGTGGAGATCCCTCCCAGTATCCCGCCGGCGTGATTTGATTCGTAGCCCTCTGGAGTTATCGGATCGTTGTTCTGGCTGCCAAGCATGCCAGCCGCCCTGAATCCTTCCCCTATTTCGACCCCTTTTACCGCGCCTACAGACATGATCGCAGCCGCCAACCGGGCGTCAAGCTTATCGAATACGGGTTCGCCAAGGCCGGGAGGGCATCCTTTGGCGTGGATTTCCACAACGGCGCCTGCAGAGTCACCAGCCGCCCGGATTTCCTCGAGGTGAGCCACCATTTCTTGCGCTGCTTGCGAGTCCGGGCAGTAGAGCAGGTTTTTATCTATTTCGTCCGGGTCGAATTCGCGGCATTCCACGCCTGCAAGTGAAAGGGTGAAGGCCTGTACGGAAATCCCGCGGCTGCCCAGAAACTTCCTGGCGACCGCCCCTGCAGCCACTCTTGCTACAGTCTCACGGGCCGAACTCCTGCCGCCCCCCCGCCAGTCCCTTAAACCGTATTTCTGTTCGTATGTCCTGTCGGCGTGACCGGGCCGGAAAAGCCTCGAAATCTCCGAGTAGTCGCTGCTTCGCACATCGCGATTGTAAATAATCAAGCTGATGGGGGTCCCGGTTGTGAGGCTCTCGAAGACCCCCGAGAGGATTTCAACGGTGTCCGTCTCGGCCCTTGGTGAAGTAAGCGCCCTTCCGGGTCTCCTTCGATCCAGGTCCTTCTGAATGTCCGCGGGACTTAAGGGGATTGCGGGCGGGCAGCCGTCGATGACAGCTCCCAGGGCCGGGCCGTGCGATTCTCCCCAGGTGGTTACCGAAAATAAGCGTCCAAAGCTGTTGCCTGCCAAGTTGGCTCTCCATTTTGAAAATGAACTCGCCCTTTTCGATCTATTTAATAAGAAAATAATGTATTCTACTACAATTAGGAAAAAGAGCAGAAGACTTTCCTTTACTTCAGGGTTATTCGACAAAGATTGCCGACAACTTGTAAGGACTGGCTTGACTTAGAGCTGTCTTGGTTCAACTTGAACAGGAGTTTTCCTGTTCAAAAAAAATCTTTCTCTCCTCTCTTGTCCGGCTATATTTTGGTCGTACTACTTTAAACACACAGGCGTCAGCCTGGGCCAGCCCGCCGCAGATTGCTCCTGCAGCAAATCCACCACCCTGCCGTCCGCCCGGTATTGCTAGGCGACCTCCAATCTTAGGGGCTCAATTTTGTTCTGGGGCATTTCCATTGGAATTATTTCTTCCTTGAATTTACCGGCCTTCAATGCCTTCCCGTAGTTCTGACGGCTCCTTAGCGCCCACTCGTCCATCTCCTGGCGTGTTACCCCGTATTCATGGGCAACACCATCAGTATCGACGAGACCTGTTAAGCAGCACGTTCATCGGGACAGTCCTCAGATCAAAATAATCCATATCCCTCAGAGAACCAAAGTATCTGCCGAAGGGTGTCCTTGCGACGCTTACAATCACTATCTCCTAACTTTTCATCTTTCTGTTAACCTCTTAACAGGTTGGATATTGTACTGATAGGTTGGCGCTTCGGCTTGGCGACCGTCTCGGCGGCCATCTGGTCACCGGACACATTGACGGGATTCGGGTTCTTAACGAGCGCAAGACCGAGGGACGCTCGCTGCGGCTCTTTTTTGACGCCTCACGGGAAATTGTAAGATACGTTATCGAGAAAGGCTCCATTTTTTGAAAGAGCGTGGGTTTATGTGAACAACCAGCCAACTTGAAGAGATCATTTGAAATATGTTATACATGTCCAACAGATTTGCAAATTGCTGATGCAGACTTTTTGGGGGAAGGAGAACACTAGGATGCCTTTGGCTACAATCCCGGAAGCCCTTGAAGATATGAGGCAGGGCAAACCCGTCATTATTGTGGATGACGAAGATCGCGAAAATGAGGGAGACCTGTGTATCGCTGCAGAGAAGACGACACCGGAAGCTATCAACTTTATGGCCAGGTATGGGCGCGGCCTGATCTGCCTTGCCCTTGCCCCTGACATGGTGGATCGGCTCGATCTCCCGATGATGGTTACTAAAAACAAATCGCCTTTTCAAACCGCATTCACCATATCTGTCGAGGCGCGAAATGGGGTGACGACGGGCATCAGCGCAGCGGACAGGGCGCATACGATCCTGACGGCCATCGCCGACGATGTAAAGCCCGAAGACTTGGTGAGCCCCGGCCACGTTTTCCCGCTTCGCGCAAAGAAGGGCGGTGTTCTGGTGAGAACGGGACAGACCGAAGGGTCGGTCGATCTTGCCAGGATCGCCGGGATGAAGCCCGCTGGAGTCATCTGCGAAGTTATGAACGAGGACGGGAGCATGTCACGGATGCCCGATTTGGAGGTATTCTCAGCGGAACATGGAGTCAAGATCATAACGATCGCGAGCATGATCCAGTACAGAATGCAGAACGAAATGTTCGTCCACAGGGCGGCTACGGCCAAGCTGCCGAGCTCGTTTGGAGGGGAATTTAAAATAATAGCTTACACCAACGATATAGACGAATATTGCCACCTGGCGTTGGTTAAAGGTGAGATCGACCCTGACAAGGAAATACTTGTGCGCGTCCATTCGGAATGCCTCACAGGCGATATCCTCGGCTCTCTTCGGTGCGACTGCGGAGCGCAGCTTCGTGCGGCTTTGACTCAAATCGGGCGCGTTGGCAGCGGAGTGCTCCTCTACATGCGCAATCATGAGGGACGTGGAATAGGCATTGTAAACAAGATCAAAGCTTATGCCCTCCAGGAAAAAGGCTACGATACGGTCGAAGCCAACGCGGCCCTTGGATTTCAGGCCGATCTGCGCGATTATGGAATAGGGGCGCAAATGCTCGTCGATCTCGGCATAAAAAAGATGAAACTCATGACAAATAACCCGACCAAAATCGTGGGGCTTCAGGGTTACGGCATCACGGTAACCGAAAGAGTGCCGATCGAAATTGAGCCAAACGAGTGTAATCGCCAGTACATGAGCACGAAGTGCTACAAAATGGGCCATATTTTGAGCTGCATATCCGCCGAGGGGGAAGCTTCATGAGAGTTTTCGAAGTAAAATTGCTGGCCCAATGAAGAGAAGAAGTCGGTCCTTCTGGTGCGTGAAACACCACTGCGCCTGGGCCATCTCCGGCCGATGGTCAACGTGGCCGAGGTCGGGGTCGTGATTCATCCGCCCATGTCGAGCTTTTATAACAAGCCCCAGTCCCTCTATGATATCGTCAACTTCACGGTAGGGCGGGCCCTGGGTCACTTTGATCTGGGCCACAATCTGTTCAAACTCTGGGAAGGCGCCGGCAGGACTGCCGGTTGAACCGGTGTTGTTGAAATGTGCCCATCGGAACACCTGGCCGATTCTCGAGATGTAGTCTGGCAAGGAAGACGGCTCGAGGGGATCGTCTTCGACGTAGACGGGACCCTAACCGATTCCATCGAGGCTTATTATGAGACATTCCGGGAGAGTTGCGCCAGGATCGGCATCCAGGTCAACAGGAAGGATGTGTTGGAGCCCATGGTCGATGGATCCAAGATCTGGGACCGAGCCATACCCCATGATCTTCCCGACCGTCAGGAAAAGATCCAACAATGCATCCAGATCATCGGACAGGTGTTCCTTGAAGTAATCCGGCGCACCCAACCTTTCCAGGGAATCGAGGAAGTCCTTTTGTCTCTCCGCCAAAACGGCCTGACGCTTGGAATTCTTACCTCTTCCTGGAAACCGGCCTTGCTGCCACTGGAAAAAAACGGCCTGATTGCCTGTTTCGCCGCCGTCATCTCCCGGGAAGACGGTTACCCGGCCAAACCTGCGCCTGACGGCGTGTTGGCCTGTTTGAACCTGATGAACGTCGACCCGGCCCACGCCCTGACCGTCGGTGACTCACCCTTGGACATCCGCGCCGGAAAAGAGGCCGGCGCCCTGACTATCGGCGTCTTGAGCGGCATCGCCACTCGGGAACAACTTGAAGCGGAAGCTCCGACCTTGATCATAGACAGCGTGGGCGGGTTGACCGCGGTCCTGGGCCTGGCCTGAGGCAGAGACGCCCCTTTTGACGTTCCAAAGCTGCCGCCGTTCCTTCGGGCCGGCGGCCCAACTCGATCAACCTTTCCGCCCTGAAGAGGTGTTTATGAAATTAGCCTGCGAAATCTACGACTTCGGCGCCCACGCCGGTTCTTTCGAAGGGTACGTCTATGGGCACACAAAAGTGGACCTAAAGTACCTGCCGAGATGGGCGGCCAACTTGGTGCATGAATACCGTTCTCTGCCCGATGACATCCGTGCCGAGATTCAGCCGGGCGTGGATGGGACCCTGGGCCGGGCCGTCCGGACGCTTGAGCCGCACCTGGGGGTGGACCACCATGTCATCGGGCTGTTGAAGGAAATGATTCAATGGAAACTGCCGGACTCACCCGATGATTTCACTCGGATGGGACAGGTGCAACCAGGCTCGTACTGCGAGCTATACGACTTTGCGGCCAATGCCGGCGCCTTCGAAGGGTACGTCTATATTCCCGAAAATGCTGATCACGCCAAATTGCCCCGCTGGGTCGAACTCCTGGTCAAACAATGGCGGGCCCTTTCTCCTGAAGTCCGCGCGGCCATTGAGCCATCAACCAATCTTACACTGGGCCGTGCCTTTCAGTCCCTGAAGCTCTGCCTGGACGAAGACGACGGAGTTATCGTCAGCTTGAAAACCATCCTTAGAGGAAAACTGCCTGCGTCGGCGGACGACTTCATCAGGCACTGAGCGCACCATTGAAAGCATGAACGAGAACAGAGTCAAAAAAATCTCTTCGAGAAAGCTCGCGCACATCAGAATTTGCCTGGAAGAAGAGGTCGAGTTCGCGAATAGCAGGGATTTCGAGCGCTAGGAGTTTTAGCGCCGGGGACCTGCCCGAGATCAACCTCCACGATATAGACATCTAGACAAAAAGGAATAAAAGAGTCTCGGCTGTTGGTGGTCAGGTTTTCTCATCGGTTTCCTTGTCGGCTTTGTGTGTAAATTCAGTGGCTTGATACTACATCAAAGCCGGCAAGAATGCACTTATATAAGTGATTTTTTCAGCAACCTGCTAAAATGATTGCGGGCTGGCAGCCGTCGATGACGGCTCCCATTGCCGCGCCGTGCGATTCTCCCCAGGTAGTTACCGGAAAAAGCGCCCGAAGCTGTTCCCTGCCAAGTTAGTTCTCCATTTTCAGGATGAAACGCACACTTTTCGACCGTAATAACGCACTCGGGCAGACGATTGCATTTACCCTCGTCCTTCACAGATCGGGACGTGCGCGATTGACGCACCCGGCTCCTCTTATCATGCTTTCGCTGCGTGTAGGTATGCTAAGGACAGCACATGTTTTTTGCCTCGCGAGCCACCAACTAACGGGCTTCGTCCTTCAAGGCAAAATAGCGGTCTCCGTACCATGCAAGAGGTTTCTGCGTGCTGTCGACCGCGAAGTCTGTGGTTTCAGCTATGTAGACCGTGTACTTTCCTACGGGGTAGGACGTAACCACCTTACACGCGATGTTGGCAAACGAACTCTTAATGAAAGGGGCCTTCCCTTTTCCCCGGTCTTCGGTCTCAATGCCGAGCTTCTGGTACTTGTCGATCTGCTGCCCGTGGAGAGCACCAACCTTTTGAGCAAGGCCCACCTGGCCCTCCGAAGCGATATTGAGAACGAACTCGCCTGACGCTTCAATGAGGTCGTGAGAGAAAATGTGCTTGGCCACACTCACGATGAAGAAGTGCTGATCCTCGGCTACAAACATGCACCCGCATGCCATCACATCCCTTTTCTCTTTTGTGGCAACGCTCAACAGGGCCACGGAACTCGGAACCAATCGTGTTACATTTGACAGATTCACACTCATTGCTTGTTCTCCTTCCGTTAGATTACCGCCTTGTGCCGTTTTGCGCTTATGTGTAACAAACAGTAAGTTTTGCAGGATCGATTGTCAACGCAGAGTTAGGTAGCGTCGTAACTGGCTGATTTTATAGATTTTGTATGGAGAGGCCCAAGAGGGTCTTACGCACCGACCTTCTGTAATATTCTGTCTTTGCTAGCAGGATGCTGAAAAAAGGGTCCCTTCTGGTCCATACTTTTTTCGAGAATTTTTTCGAAAAACGCTCTTTGATAAATTGTTAATGAGCAAGGAAGCCTCCAATCTTGATCCTACTTGCCCCAACCGATGTGTAAATGAGCAAACTGGAGAATGATTCGCCGATTTGAGGCCAATTATAGGCCTTTTTGAGAGGGTTTGCCTCTCATCAGACCGCACTAATCCCCAGATTTCTCATGCGAACCAGATTGTGGCCGCAATGGCAAAGGTGAAAATCCACTGGACCCTGCCCACTCCCCGGCAGCGGGTTTTGCGCAGGCGCCCTACCGTCTTGAGCCACCCGAATATCTCCTCTATTCTCTTGCGCTTGCGCAGACTCACGGCGTAGCCCTCATGACGGGTCGTTCGGCCATCGATTGCGGAGTTCTTCTTTTGAGCCACGTGGGGGATAACGTTGTTTATCCGGCATGTCTTTACAAAGTCTTTGGTATCATAGTCTTTGTCGGCTGCCACAGTGGCTCGGTTGTTCCCGGGGATCTCTTCGATCATCTCAAGAGCTTCTTCGCGTTCGCAGGTTCCCGTGGCTTGGGTGACCAGTCCATCGACAGCCAAACCGTTACGGTTTTCCATAAGCACATGGCCTGTGAATGAGAGCTTGGCTTCTTTGCCCTTACCCTTTTGGCCAGACGGGCTTCTGGGTCCGTTGTAGAAGCATGGGTGGCATTGGAGCGCTTTTCTCCGTGGAAGTCCACTTCCTCATTACGTCCTTGGGCGGGAGGGTCTTCGGAAGGAGGCTCGTCTTTTGGACGAAAACTCTTCAGTGAGGCCCACGCTTCCAGCAGTGTTCGATCCACGGAAAAATGCGCAGCCGAGAGCAACCCTTCCTCATCGGCTTTGGCAACAACTTTTTTCAGAAATTCCAAGGCTATATCTGCATCAATAAGCCGGTCGCGGTTTTTGGAGAACGTCGATGGGTCCCAGACGGGGTCTTGCAAGTCAAGCCCCACAAACCAGCGGTATAGAAGATTGAAACGGATGTGTTCCATGAGTGCACGTTCGCTGCGAATCGTGAACAGGACTTGGAGCAGCAGTCCTTTGAGAAGCCTTTCGGGTGGAATACTGGGCCGTGCGAAAGATGAGTACATTTTCGCAAATCTGTCGTCCATTGCCTTGAGGCTTTCTTCCACCATTGTCTTGATAGGGCGCAACGGGTGGTCATCGGCAATCAGGCTCTCTGGGCAGAACGAATAAAATAGTCTCGGTTGCTGGTGGTCGGGCTTTCTCATTGCGTTCCTTGTAGGATTCGTCTGTATTTTCAGTTACTTGATACTACATTAAACCCAACAAAGATGCACGTACATTGATGACTTTTTCAGCAACCTGTTAGGGAAATGCTAGGTTGAGGCTTGGCAAGGTCGCGTAATCCTGCAGGTGAAAATCCTGCCCATGCGACCGTGAGCCGTTGGCCTGGAATTGAGCCTTGCAGGCGTATCGGCAACGTTGTGCTTGATGAGTAGGCGAGAAAAGAAGCGAAACCGATTTCGAATTCGGTTCCTTAAAGAGTCTACCGCAGTTCTGGCTGGTTTAGCCAGTTTGATGTATTCTCCAGCGCCTTCCGAGGCGCTTTTGCCGCAAAGTTCCGATACGGCGCCATTGTCGCTTTCTTTGTGGCGGTCACCAACATTTCTATGCTGGATAACGGTGTTCATTTCCGGGCTAAGATTGTATCATCAGGAGCTGGGGCAGCCGGAAAATGATATCATCCTTCCCGGCGCGCAGCCCTTTCTGATATGAGATGGGTGGAAACGGGACAGCTTCTTTGCCGAAAATGTTTGCAACGGCATGGGTGAAAGAAAATGACGCCTCGATTTGCAGGTCGTTTAGAACGGGCTCAAAGGGCCATGGCCACGGCGGGACTGGACCTGCTGGTCGTTACTAACAGGGAAAATGTTATCTATTTTACCGGGGTTGCCCAGATCGAGTGCCTGGCCCTTCTCATCCCACAGCAGCACGAGGCATGTGCTGTAGCTCTCTGGCTCGATGCCGATTACGTCCGCGGCCGGTCGGGACTTACGACCCATGCCTATTTCTTTCCCCGTCAGACCATAGGTCCTGCGATTTGCGAAGAAATTCGCTCATTCGGCTTCAAAGACCCACGAATAGGCTTTGAAAGATATTTCGTTGATTTTGCCGTTTATGACGCTTTGCGCTCGGCATTTGACGAGCGGAATTTCGTCGGGGCGGGAGACCTTTTCTACAGGCTGCGTTCCGTGAAGGAACCCGAAGAGTTGAACCTGATCCGGCGCGCCTCTCAGGCGGTCTGTATGGGCATGGACGCGGCGATGAAAGCGGTCCGCCCTGGGACAGCGGAACTCGATGTGCTTGCCGAGGCTGAGTACGCAATGCTGCGGGCCGGCTCCGGCGGTTCGCCTTTCCGTCCCCAGGTGGTTTCGGGAGATCGAACCCTGCTTGCGCATCCGACCGCAAGCTCCAGGAAAATTCGGGAAGGCGAAGTGGTTGTAGTAAACCTTGGGGCGACATTCGAGGGATACTGCTCAAAAATGACGCGGACTGCCGCAGTGGGTGATGTGCCCAAAGGGCAGGCCGATGTCCATGCTTTGCTCCTGCGCGCCCTGGAGCGAGCGGAAGCAACTTTGAGACCAGGGTCCACATCGGGCGAAGTAGACGCTGCCGCCCGTGATGTGGTTGAGCAGGCAGGGTTCGGGAAATCCTACCTTGAGTCGGTCGGCTATGGGGTCGGACTTCGCCAATCCGAGTTCTATCCGATCATCGGGCGTGGCCGCACGGAAATAATAGAAATCGGCATGGTGATCGACCTGCTCCTTCCGACAATTTATCGCAAAGGCATTGGTGGCCCAAGGATTACGGATGTCATCCATGTGGGCGAAAGGCAGAACGAGCTTCTTACCGGCTATCCGCGTGATCTCGTAAGAACATGATCCCCCAAAGAACTGTCGTGGGTGCCTTCAATGCTATGGCGCTTCATTCTGCTCCTCTCATGATGAGTCATCGCCAATCAAGCGTTCAAGCCGGTTAGCCTGGAGGGATTTGGAAAAGATCGGTTGGAATCTTTTTGAGGTAATGTTTTTTCCAACAATTGTCGATTGTATCTACGGGAATATATCAAAACCTGGAGGTCGATTCAGATCCAAAAGAAACATTACCTCAAGGAGGTTCCAATGGCGATCAGCAGCATCTCTGGAACAGGTTATACGTCGTCATCAGCGAACTCGCAGACAACATGGACCAATCAACAATTGGCGCAACTGCAAACTTATGTGAAACAGCACTTGTCTGTGAATGAGATTGCTCATAAACTGAACCGTCCAGTTTCGGCTGTAAGGGCTGAAGCCGCGGCTTTAGGGTTGAATTTGAACTCAAAATAAGAGCTTCCGCCTGTTCATTTCCATTCCTGATCCAAGAGTCCAGGGTCCTGGGAGGGTTTTCCCCAGGACCTGAGGGTATTTTACCGCCATCTTTCACGCTTAAACCGAGGATCTGAAACTTTTCCCCCTGAACCAGGCATTCCCGCAATAAAAGCAACCAACACGCAACATATGGCAAAATGAAAGAGCAGCCTCTGTTCTTTTCCTTGTTTGGCCGGTCTTCTATTCATTCAAGTAAACCGATAATTAACCAGCACCCGAATCAGGCCGCCGAGACCGTCGAGGAAGAGGAATGAACGGAAGTAGGATGTTGGAAGTCCGAATCTCTACGCTCCCGAGGCGCTCTTGTATCTGTCATCCGGCTTCCGTCTTCCGGCCTCTGCTCACACCCCGGCCGTTTTGAAGGCGTTGCTGACGATCTCTTTGGCCTCTTGCTGGATCTGGAGAAGATGCTCCCTGCTTTTGAAGCTTTCGGTGTAGATTTTGTAAATATCTTCGGTGCCGGAGGGACGGGCGGCAAACCAGCCGTTTTGGGCTACGACCTTGATTCCGCCGATTGGGGCCCCGTTAGCCGGCGCGTGGTTGAGCTTCGCCTCAATTTTTTCGCCTGCAAGTGTGTCACTTGAGATCATTTCAGGACCGAGTTTCTTTAGTATGGATTTACGCTCCTGATTTGCCGGCTCGTCGATTCTTTCGTAGAAAGGATTTCCGAACCGTTCGGTCAAAGAGATGTAAATCTCCCCCGGGTCCTTCCCGGTCTTGGCCATGATCTCGGCGGCGAGCAGGCCCATAATGAGGCCGTCTTTGTCAGTTGACCAGGCCGTTGAGTCCAGTCTCAAAAAAGAGGCCCCCGCGCTTTCCTCGCACGCAAATGCATATGAGCCATCAAGCAGGCCGCCCACGAACCATTTGAATCCAACCGGCACCTCGAACACCCTGCGGCCGATATGTGCGGAGACTCTGTCTATCATTGCACTGCTGACAAGCGTTTTTCCGACGCCTCCATCTTTTTTCCATTCCGGCCTGTTCTGGAAAAGGTGCCAGACTGCCACCGAAAGGTAATGATTAGGATTCATAAGCCCAGCGCTCCTGGTTACGATCCCATGCCGGTCGCTGTCCGGGTCGTTTCCGAAAGCCACGTCGAAGGAGTCCTTGAGTTCTATCAGCCTGGCCATTGCATAAGGCGAAGAACAGTCCATCCGGATCTTTCCATCTTTATCGACCGTCATAAAACCGAAAGCTGGATCGATGGAACGGTTCACAATTTCGAGCGAAACGCCATACTTTTCAGCTATTGGTTCCCAGTAGGGCAGAGAGGCGCCACCCATCGGATCGACGCCGATTCGAATCCGGGCTGAACGGATCGCATCCATGTCGATTACGTTTCGAAGCTCGCCTACATACGATCCGATGAAATCGTGCAAACCTATCCGCCCGCTCTTGATGGCGCGCTCGTAGAGAATTCTTTTGACCTCACGGTTTTTCCCCCGGAGCAGCTCATTTGCCCTTGTCTGAATCACTGTGGTTATCTCCGTGTCGGCGGGTCCGCCGTCCGGCGGGTTGTACTTGAAACCCCCATCCTCCGGCGGGTTGTGGGATGGAGTTATTACGATACCGTCAGCCACAGAGTCCTTTTTGCGGTTATGCGCCAGAATGGCGTGCGAGATCACCGGAGTAGGTGTATATCCCCAGTCCGACTGCACCAGTATGTCAACGCCGTTTGCGGCCAGCACCTCGATTGCCGTAGCGAAACTTGGTTCTGAAAGCGCGTGCGTATCCTTTCCCAGAAAAAGGGGCCCCGAAATGCCGTTTGCTTTGCGGAATTCACAGATAGCCTGGGCTATTGCAAGTATATGATCCTCGTTGAAAGTGTTTTTCAAAGACGACCCCCTGTGGCCGGAGGTGCCGAATTCGACAAGCTGGCTTTTCTCTGAGGGGTCCGGATGATTGCTGTAGTAAGTGGAAACAAGCCTGGGAATATTTACCAGAATTGATTGCGGGGCAGGTTTCCCGGCAAGGGGGCTCACACCCATATCTGCTCTCCTGTGCGTCGTCGGCTGCAATATACGAATGGGGCGCCTCTCAATCAGGAGTCGCCCTGGGTCAAATTGTCCTTCTGAAATATTAATTATGATTTTTTGTAAAATCCGCCTCTCCACCTGTTGGTCTCCAAAAAAAAGATCAAACCGCAGAGGAGGGTGAATCCTCTTCCGGAACTTGCGTTGAATTGCGAACAGCAATATTGAAACAATTTTCTTGAAATAGACTCCCGGATATGTTCCTATAATTGGTCAGTCCATTGCTCCTTCCGAACCGTTTCTCGTCCTGTCTCCTTCCGTTCTTGTTCATCGATCGCGGGGGTGTTTTGGTGTTGTTTCAAAATCGGAACGATTTCTGGCGCCTTTTTGACCGCAGGGCTTGTACGAAAGCAGGAAAGCAGACCCCATAGTCGTATTTTTATCTATTCTGTCGAGCATGAATATATGATAATCATTTACTGGATTTGACCTAAGTTAGTGAAAGTGTCTATAAATCTAATTTGGACCCGATCTATCCACATCATGGGGGCACAGCGCATGAACGAGTTTTATGAATTCCTCACCGGGCCTGCTCTCTGGGCTGCTTTTATAATATTTATCGTGGGCCTCAGTGTGCGGCTGACTTATCTTTATGGAATTAGCAGGGAACGCGACAGGGTTTTCTACAACCACGTGAATCTGAAATGGGCCTTTGGTTCAATCATCCACTGGCTGATCCCGTTTGGAAGCGTATCGTTGCGGGCGCAACCAGTTTTCGCAACAGCCTTTTTCCTGTTCCATCTCTGTTTGCTGGGTGTTCCTGTATTTTTGCTTGCTCACAATACACTCTGGCAGGAAGCATTCGGCATAAGCCTTCCTTCGCTGCCCGATTCTATCGCCGACGCGCTCACGGTGGTCTTTATGTTGGCGGCTCTGGTACTGCTGGCCAGAAGAATAATCCGCGTGGAAGTGCGGTTCCTGTCCTCAGCCTGGGATTATTTTCTACTCATTTTGACGAGCGCGCCTTTCGTTACCGGTTTTCTCTCATATCACCAGATCGGTCCCTATAAATTGACTCTGATTCTGCATATTCTTTTAGCCGAAATATTGCTGATCATCATTCCATTCAGCAAGCTTGGCCATATTATCCTTTTCTTTTTTTCGCGAGCTTCTTTCGGATTCGAAATGGGAAGGCGAGGGGCGCGGACCTGGTAGCCGCCCGTTGAAAACCAGTCTGAGTGAGGTTTGGATTTATTCGAGAGGAGACCCTGAAGAATGAATGACGCGCTTCAAAAGCCTATCGATACGAAAGTGATAAAAGAGCTTTTGGACATGAACGATGGCGCAAGGTTCAGGACCTGGCTGAGTATTTGCGCGAGCTGCGGGCTTTGCGCCGACAGTTGCTTGTTTTACCTTGCAAAAAATAAGGACCCGAAGCTGAGTCCGGCATATAAGGTCAGGGCTACGCTGCGTGAACTCTACCGCAGAAAAGGCGAGGTGGACCGCGAGTTTTTGGAGAAATGCTACAACATTATATGGGGCGAATGCACGACGTGCAGGCGATGTTCGCTCTTCTGTCCTTTCGGCATTGATATATCCGTAATGATCACCGCAATGCGTGGGATCTGCAACTCGCAGGGGATCGCGCCGGAAGGCCTGCTCAAGACCTTGGTCAACTACCGCGCGTCCGGCAATCAGATGGGCATGAGTAAGGAAGACTTCGTCGACACCTGCTCGTGGATGGCCGAGGAAACAGCCGAAGAGCTCGGAGGTCTCCAGATCCCGATCGACAAGCCTGGCGCCAGGATAATGTATACGGTAAATGCCCGCGAACCCATGTACTATCCGCAGGATATTGCGATGGCGGCCAAGATATTTACTGTGGCCGAGGAAGATTGGACAATGCCCAGCACAGGCTGGGACGATACCAATCTGGCCATGTTCGCCGGGGATAAAGCGCTGGGGGCCCAGATTGTAAAAAACATGTACACTAAGGCCCTGGAACTCGGGGTCCAGGCGATCGCAATCACCGAATGCGGGCACGCGTACAGGTCGGCTCTTTTCGAAGGCCCATACATGTTAGGCTACCGCAGCGGCAAACCTCCCGTTCCGATCATCCACTCAGTGCGCCTTTTTTATGAATATCTGAGAGACGGCAGGATCAAAATCGATCCGGACAAGATGCTCAAAGCACCCGTAACTTACCAGGACCCCTGCAATGTCTCCAGAAACGGCGGACTGTGGGAAGAGGGCCGGGCAATCATTAAGCACCTCGCAAGGGATTTCCGGGATATGACGCCCAGCGGCATCTACAATCACTGTTGCGGAGGCGGGGGTGGTTTTATCCCAATGGGACCCGAGTTCAAAAAAAGAAGGATGGAGTCCGGAAGGATAAAAGCCGAGCAGATAAAGGCGACCGGCGCAAAGATAGTCATCACTCCCTGCCACAACTGTTTCGATCAGATCGGGGACCTCAACAAGGAGTATAATCTCGGGGTCAAGGTGGTTCAATTCAAGGAGGTGATCACAGAGGCGATGATCGTTCCGGAGAAGTTTAAACCTGTTGAGACAGGCGATGAGGAAGCGCAGGATTAACTCGACGGGAAAGAGTTNNGTCCTGCTCCTTGCGGTTTTTGTCCCCATGGCTCATTCCCAGGATGACGCCTTTGTGCTTAATCATACAGAGATTGGAAAGCACCAGAGACCCCTGGTCGAGTTCAATCACAAGCTCCATGCGGAAAACAAACTGGATTGCAGCCGGTGCCATCATGATTTTGATGCATTCCTGAATAACCGGGGCGGAGAAGGGCAGACCTGCGATTCCTGTCACAGGAAGAATGCCGATGATGACCAGCCTTCGCTCAAGGATGCCTTCCACTCTCAGTGCAAAACCTGCCATGAGAGCATGAAAGAGGGGCCGGTCGCCTGCGGCGAATGCCACGTCCGGAAGTAGTTCGAAGCGCTCGGTGTCGTTGTTCTATTATGAATTCAAAGAATTGGCGTCGGGCGGCTCCGCCCGGCTGCTTTTTATCCGGCTGTCATATAATCAGGTTCCGGACCCTCCCTCTAAGGCCTCTCGGTACAATGGTTTCAAGCCATCGCCATCGCCAAAATCTCCACTGGGTGCATAACCTGGATATGATCATCTTCCAGGTTGCCATGGATCTGCAGGCGACATCCGGGGCAGCCTGTCGCAACAACGTCCGCGTGTGTTTCCATGATGGCCTGGATCTTATTTTTCGTGATCCCTGAGGCCACATCGGGATGTTCCATCTGGAAGGCGCCTCCTCCTCCGCAGCAGATGTCAGCGCCGGCCATTTCAACGAGTTCCATATCCGGAATGCGCTTGAGCAGGCTTCGGGGCTCATCCTTTACTCCCTGAGTGCGCAGCAGGTGGCAGGGGTCATGATAAGTCACTCGAGTCGGGACCGGCCGGAGGTATTTCTCCAAATCGAAGCCTGAAAGGTACTGGGAGATATCGAGCACCTTCCGCGCCAACTCGCGGGCAGCCAGGGCATTCTGCCCCATCTCTTCCAGTACGGTTGCGTATTCCTTCTTCAAAGCAGCCCCGCATGTAGCGCAGTCCACAACAACCGCATCCGCGTCTGCGGCGCCGAAGACCTCCAGGTTGCGCATAATGTTTTTAAGAGCCGGTTTTCGAGCGCCGGCCAGACATATGGGAAAGCCGCAACACATCTGCCTCTTGGGGATGATCACTTCAACCCCCAGCTTTCCGAGCACACTGATCACCGAGTGGCCGACATTTTCCGAGAGGTAATTGGTTGCGCAGCCCACGAAATAAAGCACTCGGCCAACCCGTGGTCCAACCGGTGGAATGATCTCCGGATACTGACTCAGCAGCGGCATGGAGTTCAACCGCGGGAGTCTGGAGCAGGGAATGGTCCCTGCCTTGCCATCCTTTGGCAGCAGCGAGCGCAGAGGCGCCTCCAGCATACGCCCCCAGAAAACGGCGAAAGGCAGCAAGTGCGGGCCGGAAAGGAGGAGGTGGAGCGCCCGCTTCTGCCAGGGCAGGCTATATTTGGCAACCACTTCCGCACGCATGGCCTTCATGAGACGGTCCAGCCCGACGCCGCTGGGGCAATTGACCATGCAGGTCTCACAAAGAAGGCAGGTCCCGAGAAGACGGGCGAAGTTTTCCGATATCGCCAGTTTCCCTTCCAGTATTTTTTTTATGAGCTGAACCTTGCCCCTGGGAGAAACTCCTTCGAAGCGGAGCTGCGCGTAGACGGGACATGTGTTGCTGCACAGCCCACACTTGATACAGTTGTAAACCTGTTCACTCAACTCAGCGGGAATCATGACCTGCAATGCTCCAGAAAACTGCCCGGGTTCAATATCCCCTGGGGATCGAATGTCGCTTTTACTGCTCGCATCATTTTCAGACTGGTTTGGCTCAGTTGTTGCGGCAGGTACCTGGCCTTGTTGATGCCGATGCCGTGCTCGCCGGTCAAGGTCCCTCCGACGGACAGGGCGAACTCGACGATTTCATCCATGCTCTTATCGACCCTGGCCATCTCCTCCGCATCTCGCTGATCGCAGAGCATAAGGGGATGCAGGTTTCCATCTCCCGCATGGGCGAGGACGGCCACCTGAACCCGATTGCGCCCGCAAATTTCGATTACTTTCTTTATGGTGGCCGTAAGGAAGCTCACAGGCACGGTTGCGTCTTCAATCACACAGGTGGGGCGCATTCGGGCCACGGCGCCGAAAGCAGCGCGGCGGGCAAACCAGAGCAGTTCATTTTCCTTCTCCGATGATGAAACACGCACTTCCCGCGCACCCTGCGCCTTACAAAAATCAGCCACCAGCGCGGCCTGTCTTTCTACCGTTTCGGTGTCTCCATCCACGTCTATCAACAAGATGGCTGCGGCGTCAAGTGGCAGGCCAAGATGGGCAAATTCCTCGAGCGCCTGGATGATCATGCTGTCCATGAGCTCGAGGGTCGCCGGAACGATCCCCTCTTCAATGATTCTGGAGACTGCATCTCCAGCGGCGTCGATACTGTTGTAGATGGCTTGCAGGGTGCGCTTGGTTTTGGGTTTGGGGAGCAGACGGACGGTTATCCTGGTAACCAGGGCCAGCGTGCCCTCGGACCCGCAAATCAGACGAGTGAGGTCGTAACCCGTTACGTCCTTAGCTGTCACGGTCCCAGTCATCATCACCTCGCCGGATGGCAAAACAATCTCAAGCCCGAGAAGATAATCCCTTGTGACCCCGTATTTGACTCCCCGCATCCCTCCCGAGTTCATAGCCACGGAACCGCCCATGGTTGCAACCGCGGCGCTGCCGGGATCAGGCGGATAGAACAGACCGACTTTTTCCACCGCTTTTTGAAATTCGGAGATGACCACCCCAGGCTCGACCACGGCATAGCGGTTTGCAGTGTTTATCTCAAGGATTTGGTGCATCATGGAAAAACAAAGGACGATCCCCCCGTGTTTGGCCAGGGCTTCGCCGCCCAGACCGGACCCAGCCCCTCTGGGTGTCACGAAAACGTTATGGGCCGAGGCAACCTTCATAATGCCCGAGGCTTCTTGCGTCGATTTCGGGAATAATACCGCATCCGGGACGTATTCATATATGGAGGCATCATAGCCGAATGTCAGCAAATCCTCCGGCGAAGTCTTGCAGCGGTCCCGGCCGACAACGGCGATAAACTTTTGCAGGATCTCCGGTTTGAGCATTGGTAAATCCTTTCGTTCTTTGCCGAACAAAACCCTCTCGTTTGCTGGATTATAGAGGTTTTCCATCAATTAGGGCGAAGACAAAAAGCTGTCATTTAATACTTTTGTAATGACAGAATGAACATGCATAAGAACCCAAGCGCTCCCAGTCCCACCAGGAACATCAGGCCGCCAATGTAGCTGCCTGTAATTGCGATGAAATAGCCGATGAGCGCGGGGGCAAAGGCCGAGCTGCCATTTGCCAGCCCGTTCATCATGCCTGACCCGGCTCCGATCGCCCCGGCGGGAACGACGCGCTGGAGCAGTGACCAGGAAGCAGGCAGGGCAATCCCGATCGCGGCTATGCTGAATGAGATGAGCAGGGCGGCAGTCATATTGTCGGTCGCATGCGTGCCCAAATAGATGCCGATAGCCGCCAGCGCGTGTCCAACAGCGGCAAGTGGCGCCCGGCGCCCGATTTTGTCGCCCAGGTGCCCGAAAAAGAAAACACTGAAGGCGCCCAGGACATACGGCAATGAAGACAACGCTCCCATGGCGGCCCAGCTAAAACCGCGTGAAACCTTCAGATAGGAAGGCAGCCACGCCATCATTCCCCACCATATGGAAGCGACACAGAAATAGTTAATCGTAAGCAGCCAGAATCGGTAATTGAAACAGAAAGATGCGAGCCGCTCGCCAAGGCTTTCCACCTTCATTCTTGTTTCTTGTGCGGCTTCTGCCCTGAGGGCATTCTCGATGTAGTCAAGTTCGGCCTTATTGATGCTCTTATGCTGATGGGGATGGTCAGTCACAAAGAAGAAGAGTAAGAAGAATGGAACAAGCCCCATTGAAGCCAACACAAAAAAACTGGGACGCCAGCCCCAACTCGAAATGATCCACGTGAAAAGCGGCATCGCCAACGCAGGCCCGGCCATAAGGCCGATCAGCCATGCAGCATTGGCCTTGCCGCGTTCGTTAGGGGGGAACCAGTTCTTAACGAAAGCGCTCTGCATCGGATAGTGCATCCCTTCGCCGACGCCGAGAATTGCACGCCCCACAAGCATTACGGTGAAAGTCGTGGTAAGACCCCCAATCATTATGGAAATAGTCCACAGCGCAATCGAACTCAGCATCGCCTTGCGTGGACCGAAAATGTCGCCCAGGGGGCTGAGCACGACGTTAGACAGGCCGTAAGCGATCAAAAACAGGGTCATAAGCATCCCCATCTGGATCGGCTTGCCTTTGATGGCCATATCGTTGAGAAAATTATTGTCGGCCACCAGAACGGAGACGTTTACCCTGTCAAGATAAGCCACCAACAAGGTTATCATAAGGATTACGGCCAGCACCACCCTTTGCCTGGTCGCGCCACGTGCGAGTTCGGCATTCTGCACATCCAATTCGAGTTGCATAAGGCATCCCCCTGTGATGTATCCAATGATTAATCCAAAATACCAAGCGTTTGAGGCAGATGAGAGGCCCGGAGGCCCGGTTTACGATTGACTTCTTTTACTTCAATATCATAAGCCTTCCAGGTTCGCGATCTTAACAGCTCGGGCCGCCTTTCGGGACTTTAAACGGATTGTTTTAGGCAGCATCGGGACTCCTGCTGACAGAGGATAAAAGAAGTTGTTCGAAGCGCCAGGGCCGAAGGAAAAGCGGTTAGGAAGTCTTTGGTCAGACCAGAGGCTAACTTTTCTATACCCGGCTGTCAACGATTTTCGGACACTATTTTCGGACACGTTTTTCCCGCAACAGAATTTTTCACGCTCGAATTTGTTCCCTTTCTTCTCCGTTAACAGTAGAGCGCTTGACCCGACCGAGTTGGATAGTATATTGTCATTACATTGCATTTGCTGGCCAGACCAGATGCTCAGCTACTGTTTCTCCTGTATCAATGCAACGAACTGAAACGGACTTCGGTGTGTCTTTTCTTCCGTGCGGGGTTTACGAAGTGAAGAGTATTTACCGGCCAATCCGACGGCGCAAGGTCACGGAAGAAATCGTGATCCAGGTTAAAACCTTGATCAAAGATGGAACGTTACAACCGGGTGAGAAACTGCCCTCGGAGAGAATGCTTTGTGGTTTGCTTGGCGTGGGCAGGTCATCGCTTCGCGAGGCCCTTAACATACTGGCAGCGCTTGGCTTTCTGGAGATAAAAAATCGGAGAGGCATCTTCGTTCACTCCGTTGGTTCACCGCTTTTGTACGATCCCCTTGTCCAGACACTACGGGAAGGCAAGGCCGGACTGGGTGATCTTTACGGGGTCAGAAAAGATATCGAGTTGGGTTCGGCCTATCTGGCCGCGAAGCTTAGAAGCAAAGAGGAGCTGGTCAGGTTGAAGGAATTCCTGGAAAGAATGGAAACGGCAGCCCAAAACGGTTCAAGATGGCCGATGCGCGATGACCTGGACTATCATCTTGTCGTCGCCCAGGCCTCGGGAAATCCTCTCAGGCTGCATATTCTGAAGAATATTTTTGACTTGGCAGGAGAATTTTTCCGGATATCGGCGGAGAAAATTACCGCCATTTGGTCTGCCACCGTTATCGAGCAGCATAGGAAGGTATTTCATGCCATCGAATGTGGAGATCAGGAAGGGGCCAGGGCGCAGATGGAAGAGCATTTGAGCTGGGGAGAAGAGAAATGGAGGGCACTATCGAAGGATGGCGGAAAATAATGCCCTGTCAACATTTCCCCCCGAAATAACCACGGCGATTCTGCGCGCTGCGCGGGCTTTGTTCTTCACTGCCGCTGCGACGCCCAATGCGCCTGCGCTGGTATTGTGGGCACACTCGAAGATCCTGCGCATGGCTGCGGCAACTTCGTCATCTGTGACCTGAACGATTCTGTCCACACCTCTCCATACTGTACGTACCGGCACCGGCGACAGGCAGAGGGTGAAACGCCGGAACCATAAGAAATCCGCGTTCCCGGGCAAGCCTCTCCGTATGTCCACGAGACGCCTGAAAGTCCTCTCCGAACTCAATCAGTTCACGCCAAGGGCGCGCATAGCAGCATTTTTTTCCCTGCAATGCGACAATGCAAAGTTCGCTTTGAGGATTAGAGACCCTTCCGGGGCAGACGAACCTGGGGATTTTCTATATAGGCATACCCTGGGCGGGAGGAATCTACTGGATTCCTCGAGTCGGGAGCGTTGAAAGCGGCTGACGGATTCACTGCTCAAGGCTGCTTTGCGGCATGCGTTGAGTTGCCTGATTTATCCCTTAAAATTCCTTTCCTTGACATGCTACTAATAGTTTTTTACCATGCACCACTTTCCGGTTCCCGCTCTCCTATTCGCTTTGCTGCTGCAACATACTGAATGCTGTGCTCCGAGGTTGTGTCACGTTCTGCGAGAACTTTGTCCATTGCCAGAGTCAGAGGTGTCGCCGTGTTCTGCTTCTAACAACGTTAAGAGTGGTTATTCATTGACGGAAAGGAGGTCTGTAGCACAAGCGGAAGTTTAGCCCCGATCGGATTGCCGAATATGAGCGGGCAAATTTCTGAACTGTTGGAAACATCCCATCTTATTAAGAAATCTCAGGTCCAGGCGTATCAAAAGATTTTTCGACAACCGGTATTGCTGCACAAGGAATTCTTTTGTTTAATCCCGTGTGTTTGAAGGTGGATTTCCCTTTCTTAGCAGCCCACTCGCATTGAAGGAGGCGCTTTATGTCCGGGGCATTTCAGAATTACGTAAAGAATAAGTTCACTAAGCCCGGCCCGCTTAAAGGAGTTCGAGTCCTGGAGGTCTGTACGCTCCTGTTCGGACCGGCGGGTCCGTCTTTTCTGGGTCAAATGGGGGCCGAGGTTATCAAGATCGAACTTCCTCCAGCGGGTGATGTGACGCGGTCGCTCAATCCTTTCGGCTGGTTCTACAAAGAGCAGAGTCCTGCTTTCATGCATATCAATCCAAATAAGCTCTACCTTGCCCTGGACTTGCATATCGATATGGGCCAGCAAATTTTTAAAGAGCTTGCGGCAAAGGCGGACATCATTGAATTCAACATGCGCCCTGGGGTAACCGAACGCTGGAACGTGGGCTATGAGCAGATCAAGGAGATTAATCCCGGCATTATCTACATCGAGAAAAACGGTTTCGGACAGTGGGGCGAGTACGCAGATGAAAACCGGCCCTCGAACGATGGCGCCGCCCAGGCATTGGCGGGCTTTGCCTGGATTTCAAGCTTTCAGGGCCGCCCGCCTCTAAAACAGTCCATATGGGTGTGCGACGTCTTTGGGGCGTTGATGGGTGAAGTAGCGGTCATGGCGGCTCTCCATCATAGAAAGAAGACCGGCAAGGGGCAGTTCATAGAGATGTCTCAAATCGAGAACATAATGAGACCGATGGGATGGGTATGGCCCTATCAGCAATTGACCGGGAAAAGTGCTGAACCATCGGGAAACAGGGACCAGTGCATTTGTCCAGCAGACACTTTTTTGTGCAGGGATGAAAAATTCGCTGCAATTGCCGCTCCGGCGCCCGAAGAGTTCAAGGGCCTGTGTGCAGCGATGAAAAGACCGGAACTGGCGGAGGACCCCAGGTTCTTGGACCACTCCGACCGGCTCAAGGAAGAGAATGCCCTGGCCATTCTCAAGATTATTTCCGATTGGGCGATAACAAAGGCCGCTGACGAGATTGAATCTTTGGGAGAGGAGTTCGGATTTGCAGCCGTTCGTCTCCACAATGCCAGGGATATGAACGAGGACCCCAATCGAAGGGCTCGGGGTTTTGTAAAGGAGATCGACGACCCAATTTACGGTCGCTACATTGAACATGAATTTCCTGTGATGATGTCCAAAACGCCTCCCAAGACCAAATGGACGGTTCGGCCGGTGGGTTTTGACAATGACTTCATCATGGCGAAGATTCTCGGTAAGAGCCAGTCCGAGATCAAAGATCTCTACCACTACGGAGTTCTTGGTAAATGGAAAGATCAGCAGGGCCGTCGGCCGCCTGCGGATTGGGACCAAAAATGCGGCGCTATTTTGAGGAGGTGATGAAAATGAAAGAGCGAAAGAGAACAGGCTGGGCTGATTGGGCTGATCATATAAGATCTTTGGACGACCCCGCCAGCGCCTCTGAAAAACCGGAGGCGCTGGACGACCTTGTCATTTTGGATCTAAGCTCCCGTAGTATGGCGGGCTGCTTTTGTTCGTCACTATTGGCGGAATTGGGCGCAAAAACAATTAGAATCGAGCCTCCCGGCGGCGATCTTGTCAGGACCTACTCACCTGGCGGAATTAAACATCAGGGCACAGGTCTTGCTTACCTTCAGGAGGGGCGAAACAAGTTTCACATCACCCTTAACCTCGAAACTGAAGAGGGCAGGGAGATCCTTAAATCACTTGCAGGTCAGGCCGACATAGTGATCGAGACCTATCCAGCCGGAAAAATGGATGACTGGGGGATCGGTTACCAGGAGTTAAGCGCGGATAATCCCCGCTTGATCTTCGCTTCTATTTCGGCGTTCGGCCAATTTGGCCCTGAGAGCGCCAACAAACAGTACGATTATGACAACGTCAGCCAGGCCCGGTCAGGAATTCAGCACCAGACGGGCGAAGTTCTGCCCGAAGGGTTCAGTTGCCAGGATAGGCCGTATGCAGTTCCGACCAAGTCGGGTCCATGGATGGCGTGGGCTACATCCGGAACATTTGCAGCGGTAGGAATTCTCGCGGCCCTCTATTACCGGGATATGACGGGAGAGGGACAGGCAATCGACGTTGCTACGCCGGAAGCCTACGAAAGATTTAATGACTATGCCCTTCACTGGTACGCGGACCAGCAGGTCGTTAACGAACGATTTGGGAACCTCGATGCCTGCCTGTGGCTCTATGGATTTTATCCGACCAAAGACGGAGGCGTATTTCTCGGGGGACTGCGCCTGGAAATGTGGCAGGCATTGGTGGATATGCTGGGCAAGTGGGATGAATGGGGGGCCGGCGAATGGAAATCACTTGCTCCTTTCACCCAGAGGGACTGGCAGCTTAAGTACCAGTCAATGATCGATCCGCTCACCTCGCAGTACACGAGCGAAGAGTTGACCAGTAAGTCAATCGAGTACTCCAAGAGTGGGCGCCTGGCCCCTATTACTCCGGTTGTGGCCGAGATCGTATCACCCTGGAAAACGATGCATGATGAGAACTGGCAGGACAGAGGCGTTTTCACCCCGGTGCAGGACCCGGTTTACGGCTCCATCATCTGCGCCCAGTCATACTGGAAGGCCACCGGAACACCACCGAGGACAAAATGGGTGTGCCGCCCCGTGGGGTATGATAATGGATATATTTATCTTAAATACCTTGGTTACGGTCCTGTGGCCTTAAAAGACCTTGAAGCCAAAGGGATCATTTAGACCGACATTTTTTGAATCCCGGCCTGCTTGGCCTGAGGCAGGCCGGGACGAAGAGTGATTGCGCCTGGATGCCGTTAATCCTTCGACGATCCAGTCGATCTCGGCATCGGATCTGATTAGCGACGCAACAGCCGGCATAGGCCGAACATATGCCGGGAGTTGTTGAGTTGAGCTGTGGAAGGTTAAGAGCAACTGTTTCATGGCTCATCTCAACTCACTTCAACTTCTTGAGTTCCTCTTCGTACTGGCTCAGCATCCGTTCCAAATCCTGAAGCTCCCGGCAGTCCCTGCGCCAGTTCGCAAAATCGGTATTTGTCTCTGCAAGCCGCCCCTGATGCAAGGTTTTGAGAAAATCTTCCGTTGAAATGCCGTATTGGTTCTCTCTTTTTTGAATCGAGCGCTTAAGCCGCCTGATGAGCCTTCCGCACAGGCTGATCTCCCTCCCGATGGATATTTCGTACTCATCCGTATGCATGAAAAATCCTGATTGTAGATAAACAAAGGACACAGACTCTGAGGCGCGCCGGCCACAGTCTCGAAAACCAGGTGTTTCGTGAACACGTTAAGCAAGATGACTCGGTTCTTGTTTTATGGCTCCATTCCTAATAAAATTAAAGCCTCAATTCAGTAAAATGCAAGGATGCCACTTGGAACCACAAGCAAGGGCCAGAAAGAAAACCTGCTACTATAAAATCCTGGGTATATCGGTTCGAGCTTCCCAGGAGGAGATACGTAGCGCATTTCGTTATCTGGCGATGAAGCTTCATCCGGACCGAAATCCAGGCAATGTGACGGCGGCCGAACGGTTTCGAGAAGTCCGCAAGGCATATGAAATATTGAAAAATCCAGCCGCCCGCCGAAAATACGATGGGATTCGCGGCTACCGGAAGTCAAGGAAGAACTACTCCGACTCATCCTGGAAAGACATTCACAACGAGGGCGGCGAGGCTTCTTCATTCGATGAGATATTTCAGGACTTGTTCGGGATAGGCAAGCGCCATGTCAGGACGAGCCATGGCTGCGATCTCAGGTTCGACTTGCAGATTTCGAGAAAATCCATTCAAAACGGAGGCTTTCACGAAGAAATCAGTTATGTGAGAATGGTCTATTGCCGACGTTGTAATAACGGATCCAGGATGTCCGGATGCCAGTTGTGCGGTGGGGTCGGGGAGTGTGAAGAGGCCTGCTCGCTACGAGTCTGGATTCCGGCGGGAATCGTGGACGGAACAAGGATTCGGGTGGCAGGCGCAGGTGACGCCATTTTGCCTGCGGCGGCGCCAGGGGACCTCATTCTGCTCGTGCAGATCATAGATGGGAACTAAGGCAAAGACATGTCAACGGACGAACTGACTCATGTCGACTCGCAGGGCCGCCTGAGGATGGTGGACGTAAGCGAGAAGGATGCATCCCTGAGGGAAGCCCGGGCGGAGGCGTTTGTCAGTCTCTCAGGCGAGACTCTACGGCGCATCTGTTCGGGGGATATCTATAAAGGAAATGTCTTTGAGGCCGCAAGGCTTGCCGGAATAATGGCCGCCAAAAAGACTTGGGAGCTTATTCCACTTTGCCATCAGCTTCAGTTGACCGGAATTGAGGTGGATTTCTTTCCCGATGAGTCGAAAAGCGAGATAAGGATCAGTTCGCGTGTCAAAACCACCGACAGGACCGGTGTCGAGATGGAAGCGCTCGTTGCGGTCACAAATGCGGCCTTGACCATTTACGATATGTGTAAATCTATAGATCGTGGAATGACCTTCCGCGATATTCGCCTTACTTTCAAAACAGGTGGGAAGTCCGGCCTGTTTGAGCGTGGTTAGTGATCATCCGGAATGCACTCGCAGTGCGAGGTTCGAAAAGGAGGGATCTTTACTCCCGGCAAGCCAATCAAGCGGTTCTACTACGGAAACTGCTAGTTGTCTGAAATCAATACGATTCCCCTTTACTCTTGGTGGCAATTATGTTAATCGATAACGTTCAAATCTGCCAGCGGAGTTGGAATATGAATAAGGAAACCCAGGCATATTTCAAAGAAGTCCTTCTTAAGAGGCTGGATGAGCTCTATTCGGAAGCCGAAAAAACAGTGGCCGGGATGACCGATAACGAGGAGAATTTCCCCGATCCTACCGACCGCGCTACCCTTGAATCGGACAGAAACTTCATCCTCCGCATCCGTGACCGTGAACGAAAGCTGATCATGAAGATTCGCGAGGCGCTGCAAAGGATTGAGGAAGGCCATTTCGGGCAGTGCGACGAATGTGGCGACGATATCGGAATAGAACGATTAAACGCCAGGCCGGTCACGACCTTGTGCATAGAGTGCAAGCGAAAGCAGGAAGCCATGGAGCGCGCCAGAGGCGCATAGTTTTCAAATAAATATTAGACCGCGCCTTCAACGTGCGAGACATCTCCTGCCCAGACAGTTTCCTGTAATCCATCTTCTCTTAGCAGCAACAGCGCCCCCTCCGGAGTAAATCCCTGCGCCCTCCCCATAATTTCACGGTCTCCGCATACCACCGTTATTATCTTGCCAAGGACCTCCGAGTGCGCCTCAAACTCGGGAAGCATGACAGAGAGCCCCTTTTGGAGGAAATGGTCATAGTCCCGCTCGAATTGGCTGAGAAATTGTAAAAGCACTCTCTGTCTTTTGACGGCGAACCCCACTTCTATGGCTATCGAGGTCGCAGGGTATCGAAAAGGTCCCGTAATTTCCTCCCTGCTGTGATTCACATTAATTCCTATTCCCATCACGCTGAATCGTGTGAAGTCCTGGTCTGACTGTGTCTCGGTCAGAATTCCGGCGGCTTTCCGCCCATTTATCAAGACGTCGTTCGGCCACTTGATTGAGGCAGTGATGCCGAATTCTTCGTACAGCATCTTCACAAGAGCAAGAGACCCGATATAGGCTAACTGGGGCGCAACGCGGACCGGCAGAGGATTTCTTAGCAGGATCGAAAGATAAATCCCACGGTTGGGATAGGATATCCATTCCCGCCTGAGGCGGCCGCGCCCTTTTGTTTGTTCCTCAGCGACGACCAGGGTCCCGTGAGAGGCGCCCTCCACAGCCAGGAGCAAAGCATGATCGTTTGTGGAGCCAATGGTCCTGAGGTAATGATACGAATGCGCGAGCCACTGAGTTTTTAGATGTGGGACGATCTCCTCACGGGCAAGTGAGTCCGGCACGGCCACGAGTCTGTAGCCCAGCCTGGATTGGCTCTGGATCTCGTAGCCCATCTCCCTGAGCCTGTTTATATGCTTCCAGACTCCTGGGCGGCTGATTCCGAGCCTTTCCGCAAGACCCACGCCGGATACAAAGTTTCCCTCATTCTGCTTGAGGATTTTCAGAATTTCCAACTGCGTTGGCTTCGTCGACCCCATCCGGCTCATCTCCTCAGTTGCTGATGTTTCTTGAGATTAGTTAAGTGTTCAGCATGAACGCTCAACCTGGTAGAGTCATCATCACTTCAGGCGCAAAGGCAGACCCGCCGTAACCAGGAAAACCGAAGCGCAGATTCGAGCGAGCCTCTGGTTGGTTAATCCTGAAAGGTCCCGGAACTTTCGTGCGAGCGAGTTGTCCGGCACGATTCCTCCGCCTACCTCATTGGAAACTATTACCAGGGGATAGTCCACAGCCTCAATCGCCTCGCATAGTTCATCAACAACCGATTCGGTCTCAGTCGATGCCGAACAGAGCAAATTGGTGAGCCAAAGCGTTATGCAATCCACCAGAACAGGCTTCCTCAAGCCCTTGAGGCTTTTGAGCACGGCCGAAACATCGATCGGCGATTCGATGGTCTGCCAAAGGTCTTTGCGGCGCTCCCTGTGCAGCCTTATGCGCAGTTTCATCTCGTCGTCAAGAGCCTGGCCGGTTGCAACATAGAGGTAAGGCGGAGGGAAGTGGTTCACAACCGACTCGGCCCAAGCGCTTTTTCCACTTCTGGCGCTGCCCAGCACCAGCAAAGGTGTCTTGATATCCTGGTCGGGGGGCGCCATTAGTATTCACCCAGAGGGGCCACATAGTGCGACAGGTGTTCTGAGATAAGCCGGTCAACCATGTGGGGGAGGGGTTCCCTGATGGTTCCCACAACCGTGATGGGTTCCTGGGTAAGAGGCAGGAGCAGCTTCGGGGCTTTCGATTCGCCTATAGCCCGCACCATTGAGGGCGTCATTTCGCCCATCATCGCATTTGCAAGCAAGATGGCGATAGGTCCGATTATTACATCCGCCTGAGCCGCGCTGTGGCGGATAGCGTTTTCACCCGTCGCCCCCCGGTTGGCGCCAGCTTTCATCATTTGCGCTGTGGCAATGGCGTTTGTTCCCAACGCCCATAGCTCGGTGCGCTCGCCAAAAACTTCTCTTATCCTCTTTATTATGGCGGTACCGATGCCCCCACCCTGTCCATCTATGACAGCAATTCGGATCAAGGAACTTCCCTCCATGAATGGTAAGCGTTTTCTCCTTGTCTCACACCCGAATACTCCATGCTCGGAAAAACTCATGGCGCCTGATCAAAAAAATCTCACCGGACCGGGTTTTCACTCGGAAATAAAGCATGGGCATGCGGGTCGAATCAATTCGCCCTTCATACCACCTGTTGACCACTTGCTCGACGTGATGCTCTTTGCCGCGCCATACAAAAGAGACTGGTTCCTGCGCTCCTTTGTATTGGTCGCGGGTCGAAACCTCGATTCTTTCGAATTCCATTTTCCACCCTGTTCTCGATTTCAGGATACTACTTCTTTGGCTTCCTTTTTTCAATGAAACCGGCCTATCTGTGAAGTTAAAAAAGAAGGAGCTACCCGAGGCTGCCTCTGATTCGTCCGGCAAGGGAAAAGTTTACATTGAGCTGGCTAAAAGCAGGTTTCGGAGACGTGAAAGTCATTTCCCATTCTGCGCGGAGCGCCGAGGTCATGATTGTCGCCATCAGGTGGAAAAGGACTGTTTCCGCATAGAAAGTAGCCTGGCTGGAGCTTTGATCTTGAAATGCGAACAAAACGGCCGGCAGGGGAAAATGTTGGCTTTAGCCGGGCATCAAATTTGCATTTTTCTCTGGATGGATTTCAAGAAGCACTGAACGCAGTCCGGGCAGAGCTGGGAGCCTTGGAGGTTTTCGATGAGTGTGAGCGCATCGTCATTGGAAAACCCCTTGCGATATGGGCGGTCGCTCGTCAACGCGTCATATGTGTCAGCCACAGCTACCATTCGGGCCAAAAGGGGGATTCTTTCGCCCTTCAATCCCCCAGGGTAGCCTTTACCATCAATTCTCTCGTGATGGCTTGAGAGCGCGGGTATGATATCCGCAAGACTTTGAATGGGGGCCAGGATTTCTGCCCCTATGAGCGGGTGCAGCTTCAGGACCTTCCATTCCTCTTCATTTAGCGGTCCTGGTTTGAGCAGAATGTCGTCACGAATGCCTATCTTGCCAAGGTCGTGCAATTTGCCGGCAATTTTCACCCTTTCGATTAGCTCCTCGCCCAGGGACATCTCCCGGGCGATATCCACCACGAATGCAGACACCGATTCCGAATGGCCGCGCGTGTACTGATCGCGGGCTTCCAGAGCCAGGATCAGACTTGTTATGCTTCCAATTAAGAATTGCCGTTCGGACTCGAGGCGTTCTCTCTCCCGTAGAATCCGGCTGAAATGATCCGAGAGAAACCTCTCAGCAGTGACCACAAGTTGTTCGATATTAAAAGGTTTAACAAGGTAAGCCGAGGCCCCGTACTGGAGTAGCCGCCGCATAGTGGCTCGATCACCGTCCGAACTCATGATAATGAAAGGGATCTGGGACAAATCCTTATTTGCATGGACATTTTTGCATAAACCCGAGCCATCGAGTTCCGGCATGTTCAAGTCACTCAGGATCATATCCGGAGTGCATCGGCTAAGCAGTTCGAGAGCTTTTCGGCCGTTTTCTGCAGACTCTACATGAAACCCTGCTTTTGTGAGGGCTTTCTCGATCAGGTTGCGGACAGCGGGTGAATCATCTACGATAAGGATCGTTCTTCCCTTCAACAGTGAATTTTTATCCAATATCTCCTTGACACGCGCCAGCAAGTATTTTTTTGTATTTGACTTCTTTATATAACTGGCGGCCCCCACCTTGAAACCGAGTTCAATGTCCTCTTCCTTTTCCTTGGAACTCAACATGACAACTGGAATTGAATTTTTGGTGGGATGACTTTTGAGTTTGCTGCAGAAGGTAAATCCGTCCATCCGAGGCATTTCAATATCTGTTATGATCAAGTCAAAATCTTGGGAGTCGACGATATTAAGACCCTCACCGCCGTCCGATGCTTCGGTTACGATTGCCCCCATTTGTCCCAGGTCCCTCTTCAAACCGAATCGGATTGTCGGGCTGTCATCAACGATCAAAATCCTAGGAGAGGAAGCAGTCAAAGGATCTGACAGATTTGGCTGCCTGATTTTGCTTACTTGATGCAAATAGTCGGATTCGCCGTTCAATTTGTGGCTCTCCAATAAGCTGGCGTCTCGGAATTCGATCACTTAGCTGATCTGGCAAAATGAGATCGGAAATACTTGAACTTACCTTTAATTCTTTTTAGCTGATCCCGAAATTTCTGCCTGAATGGGCTCACTGTTGAGCAGGTCCGCTGAATCCTGCTGGCCGAATCGAAGGGCGCTTTCCATCGTAAGGTAGACTAGGTGAAGTACATCAAAGCTCGCGACTCGCGCAATGGGGGGTGATACGGGTCACGCCAGGGAAGTTTGCATCAGTGGCCAAGGAGGTCGAAAATGTGCTGGGATATGTTAAGCTCTAATCTGAGCAGTGCATATGAAATGAAAAGAAGATATAATTAAAAACTAACCGAATTATATGTTAAAAGAACAGTTTTATCGGGAAAGTTTCCGGCTGCGGTGGTTGGATGGGAGGAATGAAGATGATGCGAAGGGTTCTCTTGGTCATCGATATGCTAAATGATTTCCTCGATCCGGCGGGCGCTCTCTATTGCGGCGAAGAGGCCAGGAAGATAATTCCCGTAATCCGGTCGCTCGTTGACCGGTTTACCACCGGGGGAGAGCCGGTCATTTTTTTGAGGGACGCCCACGCTAAGAACGACAAGGAGTTCAAACTTTTCCCCCCGCACGCGATAAAGGGGAACTGGGGGTCTGAGGTAATTTCCGCTCTTGCGCCGGGTCCTCATAGTTCTATAGTGGACAAGACTCGTTTTTCCGGGCTTTTTGGCAACAGGCTTGCCGACCTGCTAGCCGAGATCAAGCCCGATGAAGTGTGGATCACCGGAGTTTTGACCTCCATTAGCGTAATGGATACGACCGGCGGTCTGCGAGACCGGGATTTTGAGACGGTGGTTCCCGTAGACGCCGTTGCCGACATTGATCCGGTATGGCATGAGTTCGCACTGGAGCGTATGAAAAAAGTCTACGGCGCCAAGCTGACGAAAGCTGGCGCTGGAGGACAGGAAATTCCAACGGCTGGGTAGCCTAAAGGAGGGTAGATGAAGCCCTGGAAGCAGTACACCCCGGAACTGATCGTTGATCTCTATGAACTTACGATGGCTGAGAGTTATTTTCGGGAAGGAATGACCGGCGAGTCAACCTTCAGCCTTTTCATAAGGGATTATCCGGCGGATCGCTCCTGCTTCGTTTCGGCGGGGCTCGAGAGCCTGCTCCAGATTCTACCCGATTTCCGTTTCGGCGCTGAATCGATCAGATACCTTGTTTCCCTCGGGAAGTTTTCCAAAGGGTTTATAGACTACCTTCGCAGGTTTCGTTTTTCCGGAAGCATACGGGCTATTCCGGAAGGACGCGTCTTTTTCGCTCAGGAGCCTATCCTGGAGGTGACCGGTCCGATCATAGAAGCTCAGGTCATAGAGACTCTGGTTTTAAACGTGATTCAACTTGAGACTATGTTGGCCAGTAAAGCGGCGCGGGTCTCGTCGGTTGCTTCAGGCAAGGGACTCATAGAGTTCGGGATGCGGCGCACCCATGGCGTCGACGCGTCGCTAAAAGCTGCTCGATCAAGCTATCTGGTTGGTTTTCAGGGCACGAGCAATCTCCTGGCCGGCAAAATGTATGGCATTCCCGTATTCGGCACCATGGCCCATTCCTATATTACCAGTTTCCCAAGTGAGCTTGATGCCTTCCACGCCTTTGCGCGCGCGTTTCCGGACAATACAGTGCTCTTGCTTGATACCTATGATTGCATCGCCGGCACACTCAAGGCGGTCGAAGTGGCGATAGCCTTGCGCGAAAAGGGAAAGAAACTGTTGGGGGTCCGACTGGACAGCGGCGACCTGACCGACTTGAGCAGGAAAGTGCGACTCATTTTGGATGAAGCGGGCCTGCCTGATGTAAAAATAATGGCTAGCGGAAATTTGGATGAATATCAGATTGAAACTCTCCAGAAAGGTGGGGCTCAAATCGACGTCTACGCTGTGGGCACCCGGATGGGCGTCTCCTCTGACGCCCCCTACCTCGATATTTCCTACAAGCTGGTTGAATATGAAGGCAAACCCGTACTCAAGCTCTCCACCGGGAAAAAAACCTGGATCGGCAAAAAACAGGTCTTTCGCTTCTACGGCGCCGATGGAAAGATGGATTTTGACCGTGTGTGCCTGCTCGGCTCCGGAAAGCAGGAAGGGGAGCCCCTGATGGAGTTGGTTCTTGAGAGAGGGCAAAGGGTTAGGGCGCCTGAGTCCCTCCTGGAAATCCGGGCGCGTTTCTCTGAGGAGTGGGAAAAGCTTCCGGAAATATTCAAGGCGGTTCACCACCCCGGGCATATTTATCCCATTGAAGTCTGCCAATCTCTTAAGGAGTTGGACAGTAAAGCTGCTCGACTCAAATGGCATGAGGAGGTTGAGGAAAGGCTTGGGAATCGTATGGTTGCAAAGAGATGAGGCCCTCCTGCGAGTCATGATGATGTGACGCCGGCCTCCGGCCTGCCAATACCGGTTTTCCTCCACAACCAAACGGCTCTCTGCTGTTTTATGCCAGGGAGCAAATATTTAAGATTGTCCTGAAATTCCATATACCAATGATTTCTCATACCAGTCTCAGAACCTCCACAGCCCGCCCACCCACCCGCGATGCGCTCTGCGTCTCCCACTCCCCACCACGCCAAAACCCCGCCGGGAACCAGGACCGTGGAGGCAAGGCAGGTGATGTGTTCAGGCTCCAGCCTTAGTGCGCGCATGGTGATCAGCTCGAATTTATTCGCATGCTCTTTAACTTTTGCAAAGTCCTGCCACCTCCCGTGCAAAACCCTGATTCCTTTCAGGCCCAGCGCAGCGGTCATAGCAGCCAGAAAACTGATCTTTTTCCTGCTCGAATCTAGTAGAACCATTTGGAGATCAGGATAAACAATCTTCAAGGGAATTCCAGGAAATCCGGCGCCTGTGCCAACGTCCAGCGCGCACCCGGATGAGGGAAGAAATTTCGCGGGCAGAATGGAATCAAGAAGATGTTTAACTATTATTTCTTCCCTGCCCGTTATACGGGTGAGATTGAGGCGGAGGTTCCACTCTATCATGAGTTGAATATGACGGCTCAGGAGCTGCGCCCGTCTTTCAGTGAGGGCAATCCCCGCTTCACCGGTGAATTTCAGGATAAAATCGGTGAATTCATTGTTCAAGGCCGTCGCCATAAATGTGCATAGCCTTCATTCCAATTGTATTTTGGCCACTAAGCACGGAAGGCTGCTAAGGACTTCCCGGTCCCACCCCGGAACAAACTGCCCTTCGTTTGGATACAAACGGCGGGCTACTTCCCTACGCAAAACTGGAGGAATATTCTGTCGAGCAATTCGCCGTCATTTTCCCAGCCGAGAACGGCCTCAAGCTGGGTTCGCGCTCCCTGGATCTCAAGGCTGACCAGTTCGCCATAGGCGTTGGAACGCAGGAGTTCTTCAGCCCTAAGGAGGGTGCTCATCGCCTTTTCGAGGCATTCTTTCTGCCTCATGTTAGGCACGATTTCCGATCTGCAGCTCTCTAATGGCCGCATGATGAACGCCTCGGCCATGTAGGTCTTGAGGCGCTCGATGTCTGAAGGATTCTTTACGGATAGCCTGAAGACTGGGCCCGGGCCGGGAAAGCATTGCTGAACTCTTTGGATGGGGAAGGCTGGCGGAAGATCGCTCTTATTGAGCAGCACGATGCAGCGCGACCCCCCTACGGCCTCGTAGACCTTCCGGTCCTCACTCGTAACAGGTCTGCTGTTGTCAATGAGCCAGAGCACCACGTCGGCTTCGGATACGGAGCGAATTGTCCTTTCGATCCCGCACGATTCGATTTCATCGGGCTGATTGCGAATTCCGGCAGTATCCAAAATCCGAACCTGCACTCCTTTGAGGAGAAATGTGTCTTCGATAACGTCTCTGGTCGTGCCTGGGGCCGATGTTACGATGGCCCGGTCCTTGCCGAGAAGGGCGTTGAGCATCGAGGATTTGCCTACGTTTGGTTTTCCCACCAGCACCAGAGTGAGTCCATCTCGCAGCACGCGTCCTTCTTCGTACTTGTTCAAGACGGCCCTGAGGGGTCTTGTGACTCCCTCCAGCACATCCTCCAGAAGCGATTCATACTCGGGAGCTTCAGGCTCCGCTTCTTCCGCAAGGTCTTCGGAAAAGTCGATAAAAGCTTCGAGACGTGTTTGTGCCTGGATCAGGGTTTCGCGCCATTTTTCTATAAGTTCCCTGAAATCCCCCCGAAGATGGCGGTTTGCGAGGAGTATTCCCTGTTCGGAGCGGGAACGGATTATCTCTATAACCGCTTCAGCCTGCGATAGGTCGATTCGTCCGTTCAAGAAGGCGCGGCGAGTAAACTCTCCCGGTTGGGCGAGCCTGGCGCCGGTTGCCAGAACAAGCTCCAGGATGCGGTTGAGCACTGCGTACCCGCTGTGGCAGTTAATTTCGATGACGTTCTCGCGGGTATAAGTCCTGGGCGCGGCCATGAAGCTCAGCAGCACTTCGTCCACAAGTTCGCCGGAAACAGGGTCTTTGATCCAGCCGTAATGGAGGGTGTGGGACTTTAAGATGCGAGTGGGATCTTTAGGCGTGAAAATCTTCAAGGCGCTATTGAGCGCTTCGGACCCGCTTAATCTGATCAAGCCGATCCCTGCTTCGCCAATGGGGGTGGCTATTGCGCAAATGGTATCCTGGAGCAGTCTGAAGTCCATGATAACCGGGCGGTTGCTAATCCGTTTTTTCCGCGGCTTGCCGGGAGGTCTTTGTCTTCTTTACCGGGTAAATTACAACGCGTCGGAGGTTCCCCTCGCCTTTGCTCTTGGTCCTGACTTCGTGGTCTTCCTTTAACGCCAGGTGAATGACACGGCGGTCCTGAGCGCTCATCGGGCCGGTTGTAAGGGAACGGTGGGATTTCTTGACCTTTTCGCTCAGTTGGCGCGCAAGTTCATTCAGACTTAACTCCCGCTTGGAACGGTACTGTTCCGTGTCGACTATGACGGAAACATTTTCTCCCGCCTGTCTGCTCACTATCTTGGATACAAGGAACTGGAGCGCACTTAACGTCTTGCCCCGTTTGCCGATGAGCAACCCTGAACCGTTGCTGATTATGTTCAGGTAGTAGTACCCTTCTCTTGCCTCGCATTCGACCACCATCGGCAAATCAATATGCTTGAGTATCTCGTCTAAAACTTCCTTCGCCCTGTCGGCCGCAAGCCCGGTGGGAGGCGCTTTAGTGGTTACGCGTATTTTAGCCTTCCTCGTCCCTACAATCCCGAAAATCCCCGAGGATCCCTTCGAAATTATCTCGATATCGAGCTTCTCGCGTGGAAGCTTCAACTGCCTGCACGCAAGCTCTATTGCTTCCTCGACTGATTTTTCTTCGAATTCAAGAGTGGACATGCTCTCCTCCGTCATTCACGGGAAAAAGATAAGATAGTTTGCGGAGAGACAACCGCTAAGCGCCGGCATGACGATTGATCCAGTATTGCTGGGCAATCGAGAGAATATTGTTTACAAACCAGTATAGCACAAGACCTGCCGGGAAGTTGATAAAGAAAAAGGTAAACATGACCGGCATGATTAGCATGATCTTTTCCTGGCGAGGATCTCCTGTGGACGGCGTCATTTTTTGCTGCAGGAACATTGTTACGCCCATCAGGATTGTCAAAACCGGCAGCCCGTCTAAATGGCCGATCATCGGAAGATCGATTGAAAACCCAAGGTTCAGGCGGTCAGGAGCGGTGAGATCGTGTATCCATAGAGCGAACGGCTGGTGGCGGAGTTCGACCGCTGAGTTCAACATGCGATAGAGAGCGAAAAAAACCGGTATTTGAAGCACCATCGGCAGGCATCCGCCCATCGGATTCACTTTATAGGTTTTGTAGACCTGCATCAGTTCCTGGTTCAGCTTCTCCTTGTCATCCTTGAACTTTTCCCGGATTTGCTGAATCTTGGGCTGAATCTTTTTCATTTTTTGCATGGATGTGTAGCTCTTCTGGGTCAGAGGCCAGAAAATTATCTTGATGATGATTGTTAGCAGAATGATTGCAGTCCCGTAATTATGGGTGAAAGAATAGAACCACCTGAGCACCACCAGGAGCGGTTTCGCCAGAAAGGTAAACCAGCCGTAGTCAACTGCGGCGGAAAGGTTATGGCCGGCCTCTTTCAGATCGTTTATTTCCTTGGGGCCGTTGTAAAGCCGGAGTTTGAACGAGCTGGACTCGTTCGGATCGAGATCGAGCTTGTCTGTCAGAAAAACCAGCCTGGTGACTTGAGAATGCTGCATATCATCATTCACTATGCTGGGGATTATCTGATAGCCGCCCGGTGTCAGCGGAATGATTGCCTGTAGGAAAAAGTTATCCTGATATCCCACCCAGTCGTAGGGAGGTCTGGGGATAGCGTCGGGCTTTGCAAAATCCTTGGCCCCCAGATCATGATTCGACCCGTTCGTTGAGAATGTCAGCCGCGATTGGTTATAGGTTTGATGCGCAGAATCTGAATATGGCTTGAAATAAAAGCTGAGTCCCATCTGATCGGAAAGTTTTTCTGCCGAAAGGTTCTGAATTTGAATTTCCAGATCCATAGCGTAGGAATCGGCCTGAACCGTGAAAATCTTTGTCAGGCGAACTTTGCCGGGGATCTCGGTTTGGAAGGGAATGCTTCTGGGAGGTTCTCCCGGAGCAATCTTGATCTCGCTGGGCACATCGCTCGTAAAAGGCCTCCTGTAGAGATCCCAATCCTTATGAAAAAGGAGTTCGACGTCCAGAGGAAGGTATGCGGTGTCACGAATCAATTGCATCGGAGGGGAATCGGGTTTGAGTTCTTCCTTGAATTTGAGGAGTTCGAAAGAACTCTCGCGCGCTCCCTGGACAATGACTTTCATCCTGAAAAGCGAATCCCCGATCGACCAGGTCTTCTGGGTTGAAAAATCCACCTTCGGCGGGAGCGCCGGTGAAAGCACGGCCGGGGACGGCGGCGCTTGGGGTTGAGTCGTAGTGGTGGCGGCCTGTTTTTCTTGGAGTGGGGGAGTCTGTTTGGGAGCGAAATAAAAATGCCAAGCCAGAAAAAGCAGGAATGATAATACTATTGCCAAAAGGGCCTTTGAATCCATTCAGGAAGTCTCCATTAATCTTTGTCACTCCAAGGCGCAGGTCGTGGCACGGGGTCATAGCCGCCTGGGTTGAAGGGGTGACAGCGCAAAATTCGTCTCAACCCCAGGTAAGTTCCCTTGGAAACGCCATGCGTTCTGATTGCATCGCTGGTATAATGCGAACAGCTTGGCGAAAAGCGGCAGGTCTGGGGAAGCATCGGTGAGATGAAATATTGATATGATCGAATCAGACCCAGAAATATCGACCGGATCATCAGTTATTTTTCCTGTTTATGAAAAACCGTTGAGAACTCCCTAAGGAGATCTCCCGGTGAGAGTTTTTCCGCTCCAGGGCGGGCAATTACGACGATGTCTTTGCCCGGCTGTGGAATTCGGCCCTTGTTCAGCCTGAACCATTCTCGAGTGACCCTTTTGATGCGGTTGCGCCTTACCGCAGGCCAGAACCGCTTTTGCACAATAAGGCCCAATCGATGATATGCAAGACCGTTTGGAATGAAATTCAGACCGAAATGGGGGATTTTAGCACGTTTTCCCGCCTTTTTGACGCGCTGGAAATCGGCGGAGCAACGAATTCTTTCATGAGGCCGGAAACTGAACCTGCCCCTCAAAGATTCCTCACCCGAAGATTCCGGGGTCCCATCTCGTTTCAAACCGAAAGCCGTTTCCTGCCCTTTGCGCGCCGCCGCTTCAGCACGCTACGGCCAGCCTTGGTCGACATTCGCTCCAGGAAGCCGTGAGTGCGTTTTCTTTTCAGATTGCTTGGTTGAAATGTTCTCTTAGACATTAAACTTCCTTTTGAGGTATATTTTTCTGCTCTGGATCAAGCACCGGGAAGCGTGCCCAAAGCCTTCTGAAACGACCCGGCATGCACGAAACTTTACTTGTAATCGAAATCTTCATTGTTTGTCAAGTATGCAAAAAACCGTTCAAAAACCGATCTTCCCAGGGTCGGCCCGATTCTATGGCGCCTGAAAAGGCATAAGAACTGGAATTGGAGGATTTTGAGCCTTTTGCTTTGGGTTTGGGCAAATTATCCCCGTCCGGTGTATTCTTTTCTCTTTGGCATTGCGCATGGGCAATTCACATGCTATGAATGAAGAATTCAAAATTGATCGAAAGGAGAACTCTAACGGATGTTCCTCAACAGGATACTCGGGCTTTTCTCAAATGATCTCGCAATAGACCTTGGGACCGCCAATACGCTCGTTTACGTGCGGGGTAAGGGAATTGTGCTGACCGAGCCGTCGGTTGTCGCGGTTCGCAAAGATGAGCGTGGCGCCAACAGGGTTGTGGCTGTGGGCAAAGACGCAAAGATGATGCTCGGCAAGACTCCCGGCAATATCACTGCGATCAGGCCTATGAAAGATGGCGTGATTGCGGATTTTGAAGTAGCCGAGGCAATGCTGAGATACTTCATACGCAAAGTGCACAACAGGCGCGCCCTTATCAGGCCAAGAGTAATAATCTGTATTCCCTCGGGCGTGACGCAGGTCGAAAAAAGGGCCGTCAGGGAGTCTGCTGAATCGGCTGGCGCCCATGAGGTATACCTGATAGAAGAGCCTATGGCGGCCGCAATCGGGGCTGGACTCCCCATAACCGAGCCGGTTTGCAACATGGTTGTGGACATAGGCGGAGGAACAACCGAAGTCGCTATCATATCGCTTGCAGGGATTGTATACAGCCGGTCTGTGCGCGTTGGCGGCGACAAAATGGACCAGGACATTCTCCAGCACATTAAACGCAAGTACAATCTGCTGATAGGTGAAAGAACGGCGGAACTTATAAAGACCACCATCGGAAATGCTTATCCTCTTGGGGAAACTGAAACTATGATGATAAAGGGCCGGGATCTGGTGACGGGGATTCCCAAAACCCTTGAGGTCAATTCGAATGAAATCCGCGAATCGATCCAGGAACAAATCGATTCCATCCTGGAAACCATAAAAGTCGCCCTCGAGCAGACACCTCCGGAATTGGCCGGCGATATCGTGGACCGCGGGATCGTTCTGACCGGTGGAGGAGCGCTTCTCAAGAATCTCGATCACTTCCTGAGGCTTAAGACAGGCTTGCCGATAATGCTGACTGAGGATCCTCTGTCTACTGTGGTTCTCGGTTCCGGTAAGGCTTTGGACGAGATTGCAGTCTTAAAGGACGTACTATCCTGAGAGGCGGAGCCCGGGCCGGTGCGTGCGAGCTTTTTCGGCGTGGAACTGAACCGGCCGGCCCTGCTGTTGGATCGGCGCCGTGCGGCCCGTGGCCGTACCTGGCTTCACTGCTTCTATCATTGTGTCCATATTCGATGCCTCACCCGGGCAGGTTAGCAGCTTGGCAGGCTCTCAGTTTTCAAAATCGAAGTGCCGGATATGAAATTTTTTTATACGGGCGTTTGGCTTCGCCGGTTGCGTGGCGCACTCCTGATCCTCGTGTTTATCAGTGTCTTTTTGTATATTTTTTCCCTCAATTTCCGAACTCCCAACAAAATGGACGTCTTGCAGCGCTCAGTGACGGAAACGGTGAGCCCTCCGATCCGGTTGTTCGGCAGACTGTTTTCCGGCATCGAACAGCTCTTTAAGGATTATATCTGGCTCAAGAATCTGCGCGGTGAGAATGAATCGTTGAAAAGAGAAATTGCCGAACTGCAAAGCAGGGTTACGTCTTACCAGGAGGCTTATGTCGAAAACCAGCGGCTGAGACGGTTGCTGGATTTTAAGACCTCGACCATGGCTGAAACGCTCCCTGCTCGGGTCATAGTGCACGATCTGACTGGCTGGTTCCAGACATTGATGGTCGATAAAGGATTTCGAGATGGAATAGCTCCTGATATGCCCGTCGTCAATGACGAAGGGGTGATTGGCCGCGTTCTGGACGTCTCGGACCGGTATAGCCGGGTTTTGCTTATAACCGATCAAGGTAGCGCAGTGGACGCCATTGACCAGCGAAATCGCGTACGGGGCATTCTCTGTGGCAAAGACGCAAACGGATGCCTTTTAAAATACATTCGTGGTAACCTCGATATAAAAGAAGGCGACCTGGTGATCAGTTCAGGCAAAGACGGTGTTTATCCCAAGGGGCTGCGGTTGGGAGTAGTGCTGGCCGTCTATAAGGACCCAGTCGATCTTTTTCAGAAAATCGATGTCAAACCGATGGTGCGGTTGAGCGCACTTGAGGAGGTGCTAATAATAAAAAGCGGTGGGACTGGGCTGGGTGTTGAAGAGGAGACCCGGCCGGCTGAGACACAGCCTCGGGCCGATCCTGCAACGAAGGATGTGGCCAAAGCTTTGGCGAAGCCTCTTGCGACCCCGCCGGCAAAGCCGCCGGCTCAGACAACTTCCAAGGCAAAGCGTCAGGTAAAGCCTCAGACTCAGACGAACCCCAAATCCAAGTCCCAAGGGCAGACTAAGCCACAGAACAGGCCGCGAGAGAAATCTCAAACTGAGCCCCAGGGACAGGCGAAGCCCAAACCCAAAGTGGATCCAAGATGATCGCTTCCGGCTCTCTTACTCAGGGTATTACTGTGGGACAGATGATCAAGACCACACTTTACAGCTTCTTTGTACTGGCGCTCCAGGCTCATCTGATCCCGCGGCTTCCCTACCAGGCTCTGAGGGTTGACCTGCTCCTTCCGCTTATGTTTGCAATCGCGGTTGAATGGCCCCCGCTCGTGGGTGTGCTGTGGGCCGGCTTTTGGGGATTCGTTGTGGATAATTTTTCAGGGGTGTTCTGGGGCCTGCATGTCGGCTCCTATATGGCGACCGTTTGCCTGGTGAACATGGCGTCGGAGAGGTTCGACTGGAGCAATCCGGCCTATCAGATGGGTTTGGTCGGGCTGTGCGCTCTTGGCCAGTCCATTGCGCTCGGGTTATATTTATCCTTTGTTCCTATGGAGGTTCCTGAACTCACTTCGATATGGATCGGCCTTGGCATTCGAACTCTTCTTTCGGTTACAATCGCGCCCTTTTTGATCTACCCGATGTTAACCCCCCGAAGTACGATTTAGCGGCTGAGCAGGTCGGATGCGAACAGAGATAAAAACCAAAGGCGCAAAGCTCGACGGACTCAAGCTCATAAACTGGGAAAGCGGCGAATCGGTTTCTTTCCAGAAGCAATACATCCTCATCTGCGCCATTATGCTGCTGCTGATGATGATCTATATGGTTCGGCTGTGGCATCTTCAGGTGCTCCAGGGCGAATCCTACCGCTTCCAATCCGAGAATAACAGGATCAGGATCGAGGAGATCGCCGCGCCGCGCGGAATAATATTCGACAGGAATGGAGTGCCAATTGTCGAGAACCGTCCGGCCTACAACCTCGTGATCATCAGGGAAGACATCAGTGATCTGGAAGGGACGATAAGAGAACTTGCCCGCCTGTGCGACCGTGATCCGGATGAGTTTTTCTCAATTATCGAAGCCAACAAAGCAGCTCCCAAGTTCGTTCCCCTACGCCTGGCGTCTGACCTGGACAGGGATTACCTGGCCCGGATTGAGGCCCAGCGCATCAGGCTCCCGGGCGTGGTGATTCAGCTTGAGCCCAAGCGCGAGTACAAATGGAATGCAACGGCGGCGCACCTCATCGGGTATTTGAGCGCGATTACCGAAACAGAGCTCAAGAGCGAAAAATATCGCGGGTATTATCCCGACGAGGACATTGGCAAAGTCGGAATCGAAAGTGCATTCGAAAAGTATCTCCACGGGAGTAGGGGAGGGCGGCAGCTTGAGGTTGACGCTGCCGGCAGAAGGCTCCGCCTGCTCGAAGAACATCTGCCCATTGCGGGCCGCAACCTGTGGCTCACTCTTGATATGGACCTTCAGAAATTCACCGAGTCCCTGCTCGAGGACAAAACCGGCGCAATCGTGGCTGTAGATCCCACTGACGGAGCAGTCCTGGCTTTCGCCTGCAGCCCTTCTTTCGATCAGGAAAAGTTCATTCGCGGACTGAGCAAGGATGAATGGCTTGCGCTGAGCAAAGATCCGCGTCATCCTCTCCTGAACCGCGGCAGCGGGGCTGCTTATCCTCCCGGGTCCACCTACAAGCCCTTCGTAGCTCTTGCGGCGCTCAAGGAAGGGGTGCTTAGCGCGTCCTCCACCTTCACCTGTCCCGGTTACTTTCAATTCGCTGATCGCAAGTACCGTTGCTGGAAAGACCACGGTCACGGCGCCTTGGCAGTGGAAAGGGCCATAATCGAGAGCTGCGACGTTTTCTTTTACCAAACGGGCCTCAAACTGGGCGTTGATAGATTGGCTCAGTATGTGACAATGTTCGGACTTGGGGAAAGAACGGGCATAGGACTCCATGGCGAGCACCCAGGGCTCATCCCCACCTCGTGGTGGAAGAAACAGGCTACCGGCGTTCCATGGCAGAAGGGTGAAACTATCTCCATATCCATAGGGCAGGGATTTGACTTGGCCACACCACTCCAGATGGCTTTGGGCTACGCTGCAATCGCCAACAGCGGAAAACTCTGGCAGCCCTACGTTGTGAAGAGAATCGAGGGCAGCTCTGTAAATGAAGTAGATGAAATCAAACCCAGGTTGAAGCGCAATATCCCAATCGAACAACGCTGGTTCGATCTTGTGAAGAAAGCTTTGTCGAATGTTGTTGAAGACCCGAGGGGAACGGGGCATCTGATACGGGACCCGGTGGTTGCTATTGCGGGCAAGACCGGCACCGCGCAGGTCGTACATGTGGCCCAGGGAGTGAATAGAAAACTGCTGGAAAAGCTGACGAAGTCCAAAGACATGGACCACGCATGGTTCGTGGGCTACGCGCCCGCTTCGGACGCCAGGATATGCGTCGCCGCATTGATCGAACATGGCGGTCACGGGGCATCGGTTGCAGCCCCGCTGGTCCAGAAGGTCATCATGGCCTATTTGAAAAACACGGAGAAACCGGCCGGACACTAGAAATTGGTCTATTGCTTCACCATGCTGGTTTCCATACGCAAGCACCGGATGAGACACCGGTAACGCCTCATTTTGTTTCTATGAATCTTTTTCGTTCTGAGGTATAGGGGCATTAGCTCACAATTCCGCATTCTGTGCCTCAGGGCAAAAGGTCGACTCCCTGTGCAATAGGAAACAATAAAGGTTGCACGCTGCTCGCAGTTGGCGGTTCACAAGCCGGGGTTTTTCGTCCCGGCAAGGAAAGGGGTTGCGCTGTGGCGCACCAGGGATTCCACGCCGTCCGAGGTGACCCTGACCCCTGACACCGCCCTGGGAAAACCTGGAAAACAGTTCCGGACGCGAAACCAGGCTGTCTTACTGGACTTCAGAAGGCCGTTATTCGTTATGATGGACAGGCGCCTGATCGAAAATTTTGATTGGTCCATAATCTGGGCTTTGCTGGCGATTATCTGCATCGGACTGCTCAGCATTTACAGCGCTCTCTATCCCCAGATTCAAGCCCGACCGACCAACAATCTGTTTATAAAGCAGATCGTATGGCTCGCCATTGGTTTTGCCGTTTTGGCCGGGTCGCTTTTTATCAATTATCAGCGGCTCAGGACCCTCAGCCCGTGGCTCTATGGTTTGGTTCTGCTTCTTCTTTTAGTGGTCCTCGCGGTAGGAAAGGAGGTGCACGGTTCGAAACGCTGGTTGGAAATCGGCGGCTTTCAGTTCCAGCCCTCTGAATTCATGAAGGTGATTATTGTGGTTCAGTTGGCCGGCTATTTTTCATCTCAGGACATAAGCAGCTTCCCGGCCCTGAAAAAACTGATCCTTCCTGTTGGCTTCGTTGTTTTCCCGGTATTGATGGTTCTTGCCGAACCCGATCTTGGAACGGCAATCTCGCTGATGGCCATTGCAACCACGATGATTTTTTTTGTGGGCGTCCGCTGGAAATACCTGGCCGTTTTGAGTTTGACCGTAATTCCGCTCATCGCGCCCGTGTGGGAACACGTCCTTAAACCTTATCAGAAGCGCCGCATCATGATACTTCTCAGTCCCGACCTCGATCCCCTTGGCGCCGGATACCACATCAGGCAATCAAAGATTGCCATTGGTTCGGGAATGCTCTGGGGAAAAGGCTTCCTGAATGGAACTCAAAATAAACTTCATTTTTTGCCGGAGAAACATACGGATTTTATTTTTTCAGTTTGGGCCGAAGAATGGGGTTTTGTAGGGTGCGCCGCTCTAATTCTCTTGTTCTGCCTGCTAATTTTCCTTACGCTGAGGGTCGCGACAAGGTCGCGGGACAGGTTTGGTTCCCTGGTTGTAGTTGGGATGAGCGCGCTCATTCTTTGGCAGGCGTTCATCAATATCGGCATGGTGATCGGAGTGCTCCCGGTAGTGGGCATTACACTTCCTTTCGTAAGTTACGGCGGCTCCTCCCTCATTACCCTCTGTCTGGCGATCGGGTTGATAGAAAATGTGAGCATGAGACGCTACGTGTTCCAAACGCACTAAAGGCTTCAAGCAGTGTGCAAAATATCACAATAGCTTCTTCTCATTAACTAAGAATTTGATTGTTCTCGCTTTTCGCTTGCCAATACTGTTGACCTGTGCTAGGAACTTCGCTTATGCGAAAGGTTCTGTGTCACTTTCAAATCTCAGTTTTGCCTGTCTTATTTGGGTAGCCGGGCTGGCGTTCCCAAATGTGATTGTGATTTTTTGTATTTGCCGGCAGTCAACTTGGAGGATAGGGTAAGATGATTGAAATTAATGTCTCGCTTTTTATCCAGATGGCCAATTTCCTGATCTTTCTCTTCCTGATGAATTTTATTTTGTACCGTCCCATCCGGCGGATAGTGGCGCAGAGAAAGAAACTGATTTCAGAAAAACAGGAAGGCATCGAAAACCTGGAAGCACAGGCGCAAGCCGCCCTCCTGCAATACGACCGGAGTCTTCAGGAAGCCAGGAGAACGGGGGGGCAGAGAATTCAGGAACTCAAGGCTGCGGGCTATGAGCAGGAAAAGGAACTGCTGCGTCAGTCTTCCGAGCAGACGGCGGCAACGGTTCAGCAACTGCACGAAGAGATTCAGAAGGATATCGCGGTCGCTCGAAACGATCTCAAGCAGCAGGTGAAGTCCTTTTCTGTTGACCTGGCGCAGAAGATTCTGGGGAGGACGATTTAAATGCATGCGAGTCTGAAGGAAAAGATGATTAGATCCAAGCACTTTGCGCCGGTTTTGGGGATAGTGCTCTATTTCGCGTGGCTGAGCAACGCTTTTGCCTCGGAGGCCGAAGGGGGCCACCACTTGAATTGGATTGACTTTGCATATCGTACTGTCGCCGTTGTTATCGTGGCTGCTATCTTGGTAAAACTTCTCAGAAAGCCTGCCGCTAACTTCCTCAACTCGCGCAGGGAAGAGATTCAACGTTTGCTTGCCGAACTGGAGGCCAAGACTTCTGAGGCCAGGTCCGAATATTCACGGGTGCAGGTCAGGCTCGCCTCCCTGGAAGAAGATACGAGAAGAATTGTTGATGAACTGATTGCTGAGGGCGAAGCCGAAAGGGAAAAAATCATTGAGGCTGCCCGCCGGGAGGTGGAGTATATAAAGCAGCAGGCTCAGACGGCCATTCAACAAGAGATTCAGGCTGCTCGCCACAGTCTCAAGGACGAAGTGGCCGACCTGTCCGTAGCCGCCGCCCAGGATATTATCGAAAAGAAAATGCGGGCTGAGGACCAGCAACGTCTGGTCCGCGAATTTATAACGAAAGTGGTGGAGGCGAAGTGAAAAATCAAGTCATTGCGAAACGGTATTCAAAGGCCCTGTTCAATCTCGCCCAGGAGGGAAAGGCGATCGAACAGTATGGAACGGAGTTGGACGGCTTCATTGGGGTGCTCAAAGATCTCCCCGATCTAGGAGACGCTCTCCGGAATCCTCTTTACCCGGAAGCCGTAAAAAAGGATGTTTTCCAGAAAGTGGCCGCCAAGTTGGAACTCTCGCCGATCATCAACAGCTTTCTCAATCTTCTGGTCGAAAAAAAGCGTATACAGCACCTGCCCGAAATTGTTGGCTACTATCACAGGTTAATAGACGAATATTCAAACATCTCGAGGGCAAAGGTCAAAGCGGCCCTTAAGTTAGAGGCCGCCGAGATCGATGAGATCGCTGCAGCTTTGGAGAAAAAGATTGGAAAGAAGATTATAGTCGAATTTGAGCAGGATCCTTCTCTGCTTGGGGGAGTTTTTGCTCAGATCGGCGATTTTGTCCTGGATGGCAGCGTAAAGCGTCAGTTGCTCAATTTTAAAGAATCTTTGAAGAGGGGTGCGGTAGGATAAATGGAAATCAGAGCGGAAGAAATCAGCCAAATTATCAGAGAACAGATCAAGGATTACGAGAAGAAGGTTGATCTCAGCGAGACCGGACGGGTGCTCTCCGTAGGCGACGGTATTGCCCACGTTTATGGAGTCGAAAAGTGCATGTCGATGGAATTGCTTGAGTTCCCTACGCCGCATGGAAACATCTTCGGACTGGCCCTCAACCTCGAGGAGGACAATGTCGGTGTCGCCATCATGGGCGAGGACTTCAACATCAAAGAGGGCGATGAGGTGAGACGGACCGGTCGTATCGCCGAAGTTCCGGTTGGTGATGCTGTTTTGGGCCGGGTTATAGACTCGGTTGGAAACCCGCTCGATGGCAAGGGCCCCATCGCGGCGACCGAGTTCCGCAGAATCGAGGTCATAGCTCCAGGCGTTATCGCAAGGCAGTCCGTTAACGAGCCGATGTACACCGGTCTTAAGGCGATCGACGCAATGACTCCAGTTGGCCGCGGGCAGCGCGAACTGATCATCGGCGACCGCCAGATCGGCAAGACCGCGGTGGCCCTGGACACCATCATCAACCAGAAGGGCAAGGGCGTGCAGTGCGTCTACGTGGCCGTCGGCCAGAAGCAGAGCACCGTGGCCCAGGTGCAGCGCACCCTGGAAGAGAACGGCGCGATGGA
>PLSV01000137.1 GCA_003165235.1 Syntrophobacteraceae bacterium | reverse complement strand
GGTTGGAAGGTTCAACGCGAACCCGATCATAGTGAGGGTTCGGGGGGCAAAGCTCCCCGAGCTTTTCAGCTTTTTTTGGTGCTCACTTGAACGCAATTTGGTATCAATTCGGCCGTGTATGCGCCGAACAAAGTGTTCCGCCCGTTATCGACGCTTCTCGGAGCGTTGGGATTGTCAGTGGATAGAGCCTGCCAGTCTCATAATCTCTCTTACCGGGTTGGATGGATCTCCCATGACCAAACCCTCGATTTTTATCGCAACGTCACGGGGCGCTGCCTTCGTTGCGTTGTTCATGAATTTTTCTTTTAGTTCAGCATAGGTGAATGGATTTTCAGGATCGCCTCTTGGAATCAGGACCTCGCTCTTATAGCTTCCTCGCTTAGTGGTGACCCGGACCTCGGCGCCTCTTTGAGCTGGATAATATTTATCCCTCGTTTTATCGACCGTCACGAGGACACGGTCGGCCAAGCCTTGGATCGCCGGGTTTTTGATGCGCTCCAGGGAGAATTCGTCGGTCCCGGCCTTTCCGTAGAGAAGCATAAGAGCGACGGATACCGGGAGGCTGAACTTGGCGCTCAGTTCCGAGGCGGCCTCTTTCTTTTGACCCACGAGCTGGTGCGCAACGGAATACGTGCTCACTTCTATGCTTTGGATCTCTTCGATGGCTATATCATGAGCATCCATGATTTCTCGTAAACCATCCAGAGCTGGATGGACATGCCGGCATGCCGCGTGCATTTTGAAGTAGACGCCAAGGATTTCGAAGGTCGTCCCCAGCCCCTTCAGAAGCTCGGAGACATCGACGCCATCCGAGAAAGCCCTGAAAAACCCCTTCTCGCCCTCGAATATTTCTTCCGGACCTTCAGCCCCCATCTGCGCCATGAAAGCGGCAAGAACGCCGGCCTGAGCAGCCCTTCCAGGCTGCAATGGTTTCATCATCTGCCCACTGGCCAAAACCTCCAGCAGGCCGGCCCCCTGCAATCCCGCTATGGCCAGGGCGTTTCGGACCTTCTGTACGTCCAGCCGCAATAACTTGCTGCACGCTGAGGCGGCCCCAAACGGGCCTACCGTTCCCGTTGTGTGAAATCCCCTCTGCAGATGAGATGGGTTTATCGCCCGGGCAATGCGAAGAAAAGTCTCATAGCCGGCTACGACTGACTCTATTAACTCCCGGTACGTAGCATTGTTTCTTTCCGCCAGGGCCATTGCCGCCGGGATGATGGCCGCCCCCGGATGGGCGTTTGCATACCTGTGGCCGTCATCCATATCCAGGGTGTGGCCCTTTACGCCGTTTAAAAGAGCCGCCTGCAGGACCGGCGTCTTCCTGTGGTCCCCGATCAGTGTCGCCTCCTTTTCTCCACCCATCCCGCACACAAGGTCCGTAATCAGCGGAGCTAAACCCACCCTGCTCCCGGCTAGAGCTACTCCCATGAAGTCGAGAATGCAAAGTTTCGCCTTATGAATCACCTCTTCCGGCAGATTCCCATATGACGTCCCCACTATCAATTCAGCAAGTCTTGCGGCGACCTGACCCTTCATGGCCTCTCCACTAATGCGAAAGTTACTTGAAAATGATGAGTGCAGCATCTAATCAGGCTGCTGATGGACCCAGATATTCCGGACTTTGCTCCTGACGTTTTTCAATCGAACGGTATACTTATACAGGTCCCCCCTGTAAGAGGACTGCACAATTTCCACCGGCTTCCGCTTCTGGTCATACATGATTCTCTCGACATAAAGGATAGGGGAGCCGGACTGGATCTCAAGATTTTGCGCCACTTCCTGGTTTGCGAAGCTGGCTTCGATCGTCTGGAAGGCCTCGCCGAACTTTATGCCGAGATCCTCTTCTATGACCTGCAGAAGAGGCTTTATTAACAGTTGCTCTTTTGAAATCTTCAAACCGATTTCAAGAGGCAGGTAGTTGACGGTGTATGCGAAAATTCTGTCTTCCCTGAAACGTACTCGCTTCAACTGTATGACTTCATTAATGTTGCTTTCCAGCTCAAGCTTCGTCTTGATGAGACCGGACGCCGCTATTCTGGCCATCTGTACGGATTTGGTTCTGGAGTCGATGATCTGATAGAAAAGATCGTCGATAAACCCGCTGAATTCGAGGTTAAAATTGCTGATCAGAGACTCATTTTCCGTTACAAAGGTGCCGGTCCCCCTTTTGGTGGCCAAAAAGCCTTCTTGAACCAGTTGCAGGACGCCCTGCCGAGCTGTAAGTCTGCTCACTCCAAATTGTTTCGCCAGCTCATTTTCAGAGGGGATTTTCTCCCCGGGTTTATATTCCCCGTGGAGGATGGAATTCTTTATGCTCTGCTTGATCTGATAGTAAACTGGCAATAGGGCGCTCATGTGATTTCGGTTCCTTTCCCAAGTGGCTGCCATTAATCTCCGAGAAGGCCGGCGCAGGTCGCGGCTGATCTCACGGCGCATCCACCATTCCTATGAAGAAAGGATATGTGCGATGATGAAGCCCATGACGGTAAGAGAAATCTGCATGTATCGATATTTTAGTATATGTCAATACATGTCGCAAGGATTTCCAAAGCCTGCGCTTCCAAGTCAGCAAACCTTCTCTTCCAGCGAAAAATCTGGCTGGAAGATGATTTGCCGGCAGCCTCCCGTTTAAGATAAGAGAAAGCCTTTGACCTGTGTGGCCACCCTCCCGTTATATAGGGAAAGATCTTGAGTAACTCCCCATCTTTGAGGACCCGGTCTTTTCTTGCAATTTCTCCGTCAATGAGAGCAAAAAGCTGTGTGTCCATCTAATTCGCAAGCTCAATCACCAGGCCGATTGAAAAATCTTCAGTATATCCTGCTCCGTCAGATTCCTCGGATTATTTGCGACATGATGGGCATACCTTTTCACGACGGTTTTTGCGAATTCGGGAAAGTCTTCCTGCTTGGCGCCCACGTCTCGGAGCCTCGAGGGAATTCCCAGGTCCGCCGCCAACTGCCGAACGGCGTCAACGGAAGTCATCGCAGCGGCCCTCGTTGAGAGGTTTGCCCCGTTTTCACCCATGGCTGAGGCAATAGCCGCATATTTTTCCAAATTACTGGGGAGATTGTATTCCATCACGTAAGGCATCATTATCGAAATCGCCATACCGTGGGTCAGATGGTACTTCATGGCGGGAGGATAACAGGTGGCGTGAACGGCCCCAATACCACTGCTGCGTATGGCCATCGTTCCCATGCACACCCCGAAGCACATCGCATAACGGGCGTCAAGGCTATGGGTCCCCTTGGTGTAGGCTTTGCGGATGTTTTTCGAGATGACCTCTATTCCCCTCATGGACAGCGTATCTGACAATGGGTTGGCCCGGACGGTCAGAAATGATTCCAATGCGTGGGAGAACGCGTCCATGCCGCTCTCAGCGGTGACCTTCGCAGGCATGCTTAAAGTGAGCGTTGGGTCAATGATTGAGATGTCGGAAAATGCGAAGGGCGAGTACGAAGTAACTTTATCATTTACTCTATCGTCAGTCAGGACGAACGTATGGCTCAGTTCGCTTCCTGTCCCAGCCGTTGTGGGGACGAAAATCTTTGGGAGCCCGGGCCTCTGGACTTTATTGATGCCGAGGTATGCGTCGATGCCATCTTGGTATGGGGCCATACATGAGACAATTTTGGCGGTATCGATGGAACTCCCTCCACCGATTCCGAGTATGACCCCGATCTTTTCCTTTCTTGCCAAAGCCAGGCATTTGTCTACCAGGGTGAACGGCGGGTCCGGAGTGACTTCATCAAACACGATGACTTCAAATCCACTCTTTTTCAATGAGGCGGTTGCTTCGTCGGTGAGTCCGGCGCCAAGGACTCCCTTATCGGTAATCAAAAGGGCCCTGCTCTGCCCCGGAAACATTGCGGCCGCCTCCTCTCCGATCTTCTTGATGGCCCCGTTGCCAAAGATTATCTTCCGGGGAAGCTGAAACATAAATATGTCGCTCATTTGAAAGAAATCGCTCATACGTCAATCCCTTCTCATTGAATGATGAATTGAAAGGTCGGTCAGAGGTTTTCTCGCGGCAAATTTTCTGAACAAAATTCTCTGTCCTCTCTCAACCCCGGTATCTATCCTTTATCGAGTTGAAACCTCCCATTGAACTTTCTAGGCGGGAATTTGCTTCACATCGAAAAGGGACACATCATGCTGCGGAATCAAAATGTCGGCAATGTTCTTCAACCTGAGGGTGCTCTCGTAGGCGTCGTTGAGATTGATAAAATTGCCTGGTGGCAGCACCTTCCAATGGAATCGCTGCTGAGGACCTCTTTTGGGTTGGGGCGGATTGAAATTGTCCCCGATGCAGCACATTCCGCTGATGACCGCCTTTCCTTTCGAGGTGTTAACGGAAATGGCCTGCACTCCCGGAGTGTGGCTGGGAAGATGGATCACACTTATGCCAGGCAAAATCTCCGTGTCTCCATCCACTATTTCCAGGCGGACATCATTGAATAGGTTCGGATCGTATAGATACCCCTGCATGGGATGGGGGGCGAGAGCGAATTTCATCTCTTCTTTCTGTACGACAACGCGAGCGTTCTTACATCTGTGGGTATTTCCGACATGGTCGAAGTGAAGATGGGTCTGGATGACATAATCCACATCGAGGGGAGTGATCCCCACTTTTTTGAGGCCATTGTCAAAGTCTATAAAATCTTCGACCTGGGTCTCGGTGTAATACCCCATCTCCTTGGAGGATATTCCTGAGTCAATGAGAACGTTTTTCCCTCCTGCTCTGACATACCAACTGATGATTGGCATCCATTGCTTGATTCCATAATTCAGCCGATAAGTCATAGTCCCCATGTCCAAAAGCATTCTTCCCAGGTGAATCGGAATCAACGTGTAAGTCTCCATCTGCTCTCCTTCCATCGAGGATCTCAAAACCAGGGATTTGTCTTTCCTTACCACATTCTCTCAGTTCCCCTCTATCTAAACAGTTATGGGCGCTGCCCCGCTTTGCCCCATTCAAGCTTTTGTTCAGTCCATCCCGGCGCTCTGCCCCGCCGGCCATTGCTCATGAGCATCTTGTATGCTTATATATATCGCTTGTCAAGATTTTTTGGTAAAATGGCGCAAGGCGCTGCTGCAGGTTCACAAATGCGACGGACATGGAAGAGATGAGTATTAGAAAGTCATTGCATTCACGCACTAACCTATTAGAATCCTGTGCCCTTAACTTTGCCGTTTTTCACTTTTACCTCCAGGCTGAAGGATTTCCAATGCCAAAAAAACCCATCGAGATCGCATCGGAAATCGTCCAGACTCAGGTTTAGTCGTTATGTCTTCCCTATTGCCGCGCACAACGCTCGTTTCCCTTATCATCTCCAGCGCCCTGTTCATGGAGCTGCTTGACGGATCGATCATCGCGACGGCCCTGCCTGCCATCGCCAGGTCGTTGCACACTGATCCGATTCACCTGAATCTCGCCATTACGGCCTATCTGTTCAGCCTCGCGCTGTTCATCCCGCTCAGCGGTTGGGCGGCTGATCGCTTTGGCGCGCGTAAGGTGTTCCGGGCCGCCATCGTTATTTTCACGCTCGCCTCGGCCCTTTGCGGCTTCT
>PLSV01000162.1:39015-53279 GCA_003165235.1 Syntrophobacteraceae bacterium | reverse complement strand
TTCCCCGCTCTTTGCGGTTGCTTCAACTTGAACGCAACTTGGCATCAGACCCCGCAGGCCGTTCGGAGATACTCGTAGTGATGCGTTAAGCGCCCGGACTTAACCTTTCTTGCTGGATCGCCTTTCGCTCAAACGCGCCATGACAACATAGAAAACCGGAACAAAGGGGATGGCCAGCAGCGTCGAGGAGAGCATGCCGCCGAATACGACCGTGCCGATGTCACGTTGGCTTGCGGCGCCCGCGCCGGTAGCGTAGAGCAGGGGGGTTACCCCCAAAATGAAGGCGAATGAGGTCATGATGATGGGCCTGAAGCGCCGCCGCGTCGCTTCCACGGCGGCCTCGGTGACCGGCATGCCGCCGAGGTGCAGGTCCCTGGCGTATTCCACGATAAGAATGGCGTTCTTGCTGGCCAGGGCTATCATCAGAACCAGCCCCACCTGGGTGTACAGGTCGGTTTCCAGGTTCCGGACGACCAGCGCCAGAAGCACCCCCACCAGGGCTAGGGGCACCACCAGAATCACGGCTACCGGGGACGTCCAGCTCTCGTAGAGAGCGGCGAGCACCAAGAACACCAGGATGATGGAGAGGGCGTAAATCAGATAGGCTTGAAAGCCCACCTGCTTTTCCTGGTAAGCCGTGGCCGTCCAGTCAAATGAAAGGCCCTCAGGCAGGGTGTTGGCCGCCACCTGTTCCATCAGGTTCAGGGCCTGCCCGGAACTGAACCCCGGCGCGGCAATGCCGATAATGGGGGCGGCAGGATAGAGATTGTAGCGGGTGACCAGTTCGGAGCCCAGTGTATGCGTGGCCTGCATTAGCGAGGACAGCGGAACCATTTGCCCCAGGCTGTTGCGCACGTAAAGGCTGGAGATGTCCTCCGAGTGGAGGCGGTAGGGAGCGTCGGCCTGGACATAGACCTGGAACACCTGGTTGAATTTGTTGAATAGATTGACAAAGGTGGAGCCCAGGTAGGACTGCAGCGTAGAAAATACATCCGCCAGTGGGACTTGCAGGGTTTGGGCCTGTGTCCGGTCAATGTTCAGATAGAGCTGAGGGCTACGAGCGCTGAAGGTGGTGTTCAGGTTGCGCAGGCCGGACTGGCAACAGCCGGCGTCGAGGATCTGCTGGACGCTCTTTTCCAGAAGAAGCAGTCCCCGGCTCTCCCGGTCCTCCACCATCATCTGGAAGCCGCCGGACTGACCCAGCCCCCTGATGGGGGGCGGGACAATCACAAAAACAGTCGCTTCTTCTATGGAAGCCGTCTCCCGGCGGAGATTGCCGAGGATGTTATCCTGGCTCAATGCGGCGCCGCGCACGCTCCAATCCTCGTATACAATGAAAGTGGTGCTGATGTTGGAGACGTTGGCGGCATCCAGGGCGGAATAGCCGCCGAAGGTCACCCATGCCTCGATCCCCTTTGTCTTCTTCAGTATCCCGTTAAGTTGCTTGACCACGGCCATAACCCGAGGCTGGGAAGCCGCTTCGGGCAGTTTGGCGATCACGATGGCGTAGCCCTGGTCGTCCTGGGGTAAGAACCCGGTGGGGTGACGGGCAAACTGCCAGCCGACTACGGCGATGATGACTAGAAATGCCAGCACCGAGAGCCCGGGGCGATACACCATGCGGGCGACCAGGCCGACGTAGGCTTGCTCCATAACTCCATAGGCCCGGTTAAAGCCCTTGTAAAACAGATTGGGTTTCTTCTTCAGGCTGGGACGCAGCCAAAGGGCGCACTGCGCCGGTTTGAGGGTAAGCGCGTTGATGGCGCTGATGACGGAGGTCGCGGCGATCACCAGGGCGAATTGCCGGAAAATCTGCCCGGTGATGCCGGGTAGAAAGGCTGCGGGCAAAAACACGGAAACCAGGGCCAGGGTGATGCCGAAAACAGGTCCGGTCAACTCCTCCATTGCCTTGATGGTAGCCTCTTTGGGCGGCAGCCCCTGTTCGATATTGTAGGAGGCGCCTTCCACGATGACTATGGCGTCATCGACGACGATCCCGATGGCCAGGATCAATGCGAACAGGGTCATCAAATTGATGCTGAAACCGAGCGCGAGCATGGCCGCAAAGGCGCCGATAATGGTGACCGGCACGGTGGTGGCGGGCACCAGGGTGGCGCACCAGTTTTGCAGAAACACCATAATCACGATGAGCACCAAAATACCGGCCAGCAACATCGTCATGTAGACGTCTTGAATAGTCTGGGCCACAAACTTGGTGGTGTCATAATGAGACTCCCAGACCATGGCCGGCGGGAACCTCTTGCTCATATCCGCCATGGCCTCCTCAACTTCCTGGGCGACAGACATGGCGTTGGCCCCTGGCAGCAGAAAGATGGGGATATCGGCGGCCGGGTGGCCGTTGACTTCTGCAAAGGTGCTGTAGGTCTGCTGGCTGAGTTCCACCCTGGCCACATCACGCACACGCACGATCTGCGCTTGTTGGGAGCCGCGGGGACTCTTGACGATTATATCTTCGAACTGCTCGACATCGGACAAACGGCCAAGGGCGTTGACGGTAAACTGGAACACCTGGCCGGGCGGCGTAGGCGGGCCGCCCATCTTACCGGCTACCACCTGGAGGTTCTGGCTCTGGATGGCGTTGACAACGTCCAGGGTCGTAAGGTTGAAATCCTGGAGCTTTCTGGGGTCCAGCCAGACCCGCATGCTGTAAGGGCCCGAACCTTTGACAATGACCTGCCCCACTCCAGGCAGGCGCGCCAAAGGATTTTCCAGATTGATGATTGCGTAATTGGAGAGATACGCGCCGTCATATCTGTCGTCCTTCGATGAAATGCTGACCACCAGCACAATATCCGTGGAGACCTTCTTGACGGTGATTCCCTGGTTGGACACCCCGGAGGGCAACTGCGCCAGCGCGCTGTTCACGTAGTTTTGCACCAGGGCGAGCGAGGTATTGAGGTCGGTTCCCACGTTAAAAGTGACGGTAAGACTGTAGCTGCCGTCGCTGGCGCTGGTGGATGACATGTAGATGGCGCCCTCCACCCCGTTGACCGCCTGTTCGATTGGAATGCCTACCGTATCGGCCACGACTTCGGCGCTGGCCCCGGGGTAATTGGTGGTCACCTGGATGGTGGGCGGCACGATGGGCGGGTACTGCGACACGGGCAGGACATAAAAGCATACCAGGCCCAGAATGACGGTGATAATGGCGATAACGTTGGCGAAGATAGGCCGCTCAATGAAGAACCTGGACATCATGATACGTCTTTCCTGGCGTGGTTGGCGCGAGGCATAGCCCCGGTCTTTTCCGGCTCGGGCGCCGGCGGCTTGCGAACGGGGGTCGCCGGCCGGCCTGGAACAGCCTGCATCAGCCCGTTCACCACAACCCAATCCTCCCCGGTCAGGCCCTCCCGCACCACCCGGAGGCTGTCCAGCCTGGCGCCCGGTTTGACGGAACGGCGCTCCACTAAGTTGTCGCTTCCCACCACCAGGACATAGGCGCCCAGTTGGTCGTAGCCGATCGCTGCTTCAGGGATCACCAGGGAGGGTTTTTCTGAACCCGCTATATTGGCGCGCACCCGGGCGAACAATCCGGGCAGGATCTTGCCGTCCGGGTTGGGAAAGACGCCGCGCAACTCCAGGGTGCCCGTGGTTGAGCTGAGACTGATGGCGGCAAAATCGAGGTGTCCCTCATGAGGGTAACCGGCTTCATTGGCGAGCCCTAAAGACAACGGTAGCTTTTTCTTTTCGGCTGAGGCCGCCGTGATGCGGGTCTCGCCCATGAACCCCGGCAGGTCCCGTTCATTGATAGTGAAGTATACATAGAGCGGGTCGATCTGATTGACCTGGGCCAGGGAGGTGAATTCACCCGCGCCCACCAGATTGCCGGGGTCCACCAGCCGCCGTCCGATCCGCCCGTCGAAAGGAGAGGTGACGGTGGTGTAATCGAGATTCAGCTTGGCCAGGTCCCGGTTGGCCTCCGCAGCCATGACGGCGGCCTGGAAAGCGTCCCGTTGAAACCGCCAGTTGTCAAGGTCCGTCTGGGAGGCCGCTTTCTTTTCCACCAGTTTCGTGAACCGGGCGGTCTCAACGGTAGCATGCTCCAGATTGGCCTTTTGTTGAAGAATTTGGGCTTCAGCCTGGTTCAATTGGGCCTGGTAGGTGTCTTGTTGAATCAGAAACAGGCGTTGCCCCTTTTTCACTGCGTCGCCGTCTTGAAAATAGACCTTTTCCAGATACCCCTGCACCCGCGCCCGGAGTTCCACCGTATTGATGGCCTGGGTATTGCCGGTAAATTCCATGTAATCGGCCACCGTCCGCAGCTCGGGTTGGCTCACCGTAACGTTGGGAGGGGGCGGGGGCGCATAAACGTTTCTTTCGCCGCATCCTGGAATAACCAAAAATGCGCAGATAGGGAGCCACGCAATCAATTTGAATTTTCTGCCGATTGACGGTCTCGATCCAACTGTTGTCATTTTCACGATCTCCCCCGGGACGACATCTTTGAATGCCTGCCGCCAGGCCCGGTCGGCCGGTGGCCCGGCGCAATGTCCGGCCCCACCTTGGCGCAACCTGCGGCCAGGAGCAACGAGAGGAGCAGGAAACGGCGCAATTTGCGCCAACCTGCGCGATTCACCATCTTCACTTTTTCAAGTCAGCAGCCGAAACAGGGTCAATTTATTACTTCGAACACGATCCTCCCGCGCGCAGGCCTGCTCTCTCGCGGCGCGCAGCGGAATTCGTCATGGGGCATCGTTAATGTTGAAACTGGCAGGAAAATAATCATCGAGTCGATCATTTCAACGATCTTGAACTATTTACATGCTCATCTTCTTCTACATCGGTTCCTCCTCTACTTATACGGCCGTTTTCGATGCGGCCCGGCGCATTGTCCGGGCTGGCTTGAACCATGAACTCCAACATCGGTCCGCCCCGGCCGCCAAAGTGATACGGGAGGGCACAAAGCCCTCCCGTAAAGATGAGCCGCGCGACAAGGGGCGGGGTTTATCCCCATAAGCGCTTAAATAAGCGGGTAACTCATTGAATTTATTAAAAGCCTGCTTGCATATCATCGTCACCCCGGCGCAGGCCGGGGTCCAGTGCCATTACCTATTGATATTACAACAGAAATTAAAGGTTCTGGATTCAGGCCTTCGCCGGAATGGCGGTCTTCCTAACGGCCATTGCTCATCCTTATTTAAGCGCTTATGGGTTTTATCCCCGCCCGGTCTTGAACGCAACTTCGTATTAAACAGCCGCGCCTACGCGAATTTTGCCGCTTACAGCCGCTGATTCCTTTCCCGAGCCGTCCATGACCTGGAAGTAAACCGTTTTGACGCCGGCGGTCGCGCTCAGGGTGAAGGATGGCCCACTCGAGTAGGGCTGCCAGGCGCCGCCGCTGAAGTTGGAGGATTCACTGGCCCTGTACTGAGTGGGAGTGCTGCCCACTACGGTGTTGTTCAGAGTGACGACGTGGCTTTTCGCAAAACCGGCGTTGCCGATTATTTCGAAAGAACTGACAACAGGTGAAATGTTCATGATCTTCGCCTGCAGCTCTCGACTCAGTTGACTCAGTTGTGTGACAAGCTCCACATTGTAAGCACAGGAATTAGGATCCATGCCGGGTCCCTGCTGCGCCGGATTCGCGAATATCTGCTGGGCCCCGATCGCAAGCTGGCGCGATTTCAACGCGGGCGAAGGCGACCCGTCCGCCATAGGGCCAGCCGCATGATCTACGCTGAGCACAAAGGTTGAAAGATTATCGTCGCTGTTTCGGACGATCTGGAAGCGGCGGAACTGCTGAGGGAAGTCCCTTAGCGATGGGGTCTCGACCATGTAGAAGCCGTATTCGGGATTATCGGTTGAGGGTTGTGGGGTAATGCTGTTGCGGTGCACATGTCCCGCGATCCACAAAACGAGGTTCGGATATTGGTGGAGTTGGGCGATCAACTCCTGTTCGGTGACGGGCTTGGTGACGTTCGTGTTCCAGAGTGACCATGGTTCCGGAGTGCTTTCCTGAGCGTAGGGCGCCACAGGGACATGCGAACAGATGATCATGAGCTCATCTGCCTTCTGACCTGCCTTGAGTTCCTTTATGAGCCAATTGTAGCGTTTTTGGTCAAGAGAGCTCTTTGCGCAGGCAGTGCCGGTCCTGTCGATATTGTCGAGAACGATGACCTTGACCGGGACGTCGGCCTTCGGATAGAAGTGATAGCAGGCAAACCCCTCTTGTATCATTTGCTGTGTGAATCCGTGACCTGGCGGTTGCGAGGTCGTGTTGAAGAATTCGGCCATCCAGGCGCCTAACGGGAGCGAGCGGCGCTTCGGGTCGGCGGCGACCCTCGGGGGTGTTTTGTAGTTGGTGACCGGCCCTACATTTATGATGGTCCCGTCTTCTGTCGAGCCGTCGACGAGGCCCATATAGATGCCGCGGCTCTTGAAATCGATAACCGGGGGCATTGAGGTTATCGGACCAATGTTGAGGACGCCCGATCCGATGAGGGTTTGCCGGATGTAAGCGTTTACAGGGGCGGCGCCCTGCCAGTACAGATCGTGGTTGCCGAGGACCTGATACCATTTGATCGACTTGTCGAGCCCGGCCGCCTGGTATGGTTTCTGATAATCAATCGTGCCGGCGCCGAGGTTAGCGCCGGAACTGGGGGTTATCCGCTTGCCGTCGATAACATCGATATACCATCTGACCTCGTTGAACTGAGTGTTGTCGGACGCATCGCCAAGAGCGATGCCAAAATCTAAAGGCGCTTTTTGGTGAAGGGCGTTGATTGTCTGGACGGCGGCGTCGAGGACGTGGGTCGTGTAGAGATTGATCCCTGAATAACACGCGGAACTGCCTTGGGGTATCTGCACTCCATCGACTGTTACGCTGGGAGACGGATATTGGTAACCTAAGTAGACCGACCGGGCCGGGCTTTCTTTGTCGCAGATATGCACGTCACTCATGGTGAAGAAAGACAAAAGAGTCGCGCACTTCGTTGGATCGGTGACCGATGGCCCAATCTCCGGCGGAATCTGCGCCATGGCTGGGCTGACGAAGGGGACGCCGAGCACGTCGCCCTCACCGCCCACGTAATTCCACTCGCCGTAGCCGTTTGCCGCGTATTCAGCGATGTCGCACGGCGGAATCGTCGGCACGTATAGAGGCGGAGGGGGCTGATGGAGAGGAGGAAACGAGCCCGGAGGCGAGTCAAAGGGATTGACCGTCTGAATGAGCGTCGTGTTGACTGTCGTCAGGATAGGGTACGTTGGCGCGGGTTGGGATGCTGTGGCGGCAAGCGCCTTCCTCAGGCTTCCCAAAGTCGGAAACTCCAGCCCGAGGGCTGCTGCGGAACCTATGCAGTACTTCAAAAAATCCCTTCTTAAAAGCTTCACGGAGACTCCTTTCTCTTAGTTATCTTGAGTCGTTGCCCCGCTAAACAGCCGCAGCTAAGCGGATCTTGCTGCTTACGACCGCCGATTCCTTTCCCGAGCCGTCCATAACCTGGAAGTAGACGGTTTTGGCCCCGGGGGTCGAGCTCAGGTTGAATGACGGGGCCGGCGAGTAGGGCAGCCAGCCGGCAGCGCTGTTAAAGGTGGGGGCGAGTTCACTGGCCCTGTACTGAGTGGGTGTGCTGCCCACTACGGTATTGTCCAGAGTCACGGTCCGGCTTTTTGTAGAGGCGGCGTTGCCGTTGATTTTGAAAGAACTCACAACCGGTGAAATGGCCATGATCTTCGCCTGCAGGCCTGGACTCAGTTGACTCAATTGTGTGACAAGCTCAGCATTGTAAACACAGCTATTTGGGTCCATGCCGGGTCCCTGCTGCGCCGGATTCGCGAATATCTGCTGGGCTGCGATCGCACACATGCGCGATTTCAACGCGGGCGACGCCATCATGCTCGGCAGAGGGGCGGCCGCAGGATCGACACTGAGCACAAAGGTTGAAATATTATTGTCGCTGTTGCGGACGATCTGGAAGCGGCGGAACTGCTGAGGGAAGTCCCTTAGCGATGGAGTCTCGACCGTGTAGAAGCCATATTCGGAATTATAAGGTGAGGGTTGCGGGGTAATGGTGTTGCGGTGCACATGTCCCGCGATCCACAAAGCGAGGTTTGGATAGTTGTGGAGTGTGGCGACCAACTCCGTTTCGGTGGTGGGCTGAACGCAATAAGGGTTCCAGATTGACCAGGGTTCCGGAGTGCTTTGCTGCCCATAGGGCGCCACAGGGATATGCGAACAGATGATCATGAACTCATCGGCGGCCTGGCCTTGTTCGAGTTCATTTATGAGCCACTCGTAACGTTTTTGGTCGAGAGCGGAAAATGCGCTGCCGCTCTTGTCGGTATTGTCGAGAACGATGACCTTGATCGGGACATCGGCCTTCGGATAGAAGTGATAGCAGGCAAACCCCTCGTTGACCATTTGCTGCGTGAATCCGTGACCGGCCGGTTGCGACGTTGTGTTGAAGAATTGGGCCATCCATTGGCTTATCGTGAGCGAGTGGCGGTTCGGGTCGGCGGCGACCTTCGGGGGGCTCGTGAGCGGTCCTGCATTTATGATGGTCCCGTTCTCTGTCGTGCCGTCAACTACACCCATATAGTTGCCGCGGGTGGCGAAGGTTGCTTGCCAGTCAGGGACAAGATAATCGAAAGCGGGATTCAGGATTACCTGACCGAAGTTAAGTACGCCGGTTCCCACGAGGGTTTGCCGGATGTGACTGGTCATAGCGGTAGAGCCCATCCAGAACTGATCGTGGTTGCCTATGGCCTGGTACCATTTGATCGATTTGTTGAGCCCGGCCGCCTGGTATGGTTTCTGATAATCGATTGTGCCGGCGCCGAGGTGAGCCCCGGAACTGGGGGTGATCCACTTGCCGTCCAGCACGTCCATATACCATCTGAGCTCGTTGTACTGATTGTTGTCGCACGCATCGCCGAGAGCGATGCCGCAATCGAACGGCGCCTGTTGGTGCAGGGCGTTGATTGTCTGGACAGCGGCGTCGAGGACGTGGGTCGTATAGAGAGTAATCCCCGAATAACACGAAGAATTTCCAGCAGGTTGAAGTGCGCCGCCTTTTCCGGGATTTGGTATTTTAGGCTCCGGATATTGGTACCCATCGTAAATCGCTCGAGCCGGGCTTTCTTTGTCGCAGATATGTATGTCGCTGATAGTGAAGAAAGACAAGAGCATCGCGCACTGCGATGGATCGGTGAGCGACGGCCCGATGACCGGCGGGATCTGCGCCATGCCGGGGCTGACGTAGGGGACGCCGAGCACGTCGCCCTCACCGCCCACGTAATTCCACTCACCGTAGCTGTTTGCCGCGTATTCAGCGATGTCACACGGCGGAATCGTCGGCACGTATCCTTGCTGAGGGGGAAACGAGCCCGGAGGCGAGTCATAGGGATTGACCGTCCTGTCGAGCGTCGTGTAGATATCTCCGGAGATCGGGTAGGTTGGCGTGGGGGGAGCGCCTGTGGCGGCAAACGCCTTCTTCAGGCTTTCCAAAGTCGAAAACTCCAGCCCGAGGGCTGCTGCGGAACCGATGCAGTACTTCAAAAAATCTCTTCTTAAAAGCTTCATTGGGATTCCCTTTCTCTTAGTCATTTTAATGCCTTGCGGGTCGGCATATTCCTTGCCAAACAGCACAGGCGCTGAGTCTGTCTCACGGATGATTAGCATTGTTACTTACTATTCGGAGTCGTCTTGATTTTTCATGAGCGGAATTTACAAAATGGGCAGGCCGGTCAGTCTCACAGGAATGGTTATAGATTGGAGAATTTGGGGATCGAGGGCACCTCTTGGAAAAGTCCTTAAACGTCATTCCGGCGAAGCCTGCCCCGGAAGCGCCTGGTCCGGCGGCCGCGTGCACGGGGCTTTTGTTTCACGCGAAGACGCGAAGCCGCGAAGAATTGTGGCCTCCCCGCGTGTAGGGGCTTTTTGCCTCAAGAGCGCCCGGCATGCAGCCTCGAAATGTGGCCTCCCCGCGTGTAGGGGCTTTTTTCTACTCCATCCTCGTCACCCCGGAAGTGTCCAGTCCGGGGCCCCAGTCCTGCTCTGGCCACCCCAAGTGGGTGAAAAGTTGTGTTATTGCCCAGATCACGGTATCTTTATTAAATAGATTCGCCATAAGAGAGGGATGAATGATGATTTTTCATATCATATTTGAAAAGGCCGAAGATGGCTGGATGGTCGCCGAGTGTCCGGCTTTTCCTGGATGCGTCTCGCAGGGGAAGGATGAAAAAGAGGCAATTGAGAATATCAAAGAGGCGATAACTGCCTGGCTTTGGGCTGAAGACCAAAAGGCTGTTTCGGCTTGATCCAGACAAAAAAAGCAAAAGCCCTTGGTAGTAGCGGTTTAAATCAGGGGGGGTTGAGCAATATACCGGGTAAAGAAGCTGCCAAAGCTTTTGAGAAAGCTGGTTGGCAGGCAATTGGACAAGTTGGAAGCCACCTCGTGACGGTCAAGACGGGAGTCCGGGTCAATCTCTCCATTCCTCAGCATAAAGAGCTTGCGATTGGCGTCCTTCGCAAACTCATCGGCCTTTCAGGCATGAACGTAGATGAACTTCTGAAACTATTATAACTTGCCCGTTTCGTCCTTCAGTTATTCACCATTCACCTATTTTACCTGAGGAAACCTAAGCGCCCTTATAATGGTAATTTCCGCAGCGAAAATGAGGGTTTAAGCTTCGGGAATGCCCGTCTATGGGGCGCTTGCTCTTGATTATCAAGCACACATCTCGGTCCGACCCCAGACCACTATACTCTTCGGGTTCCACCCCATCTATTCTGCCCCTACTGGTTGTTCATAGCAATGCGCGCACATAAAGCATTCATTGAATTTTTGCGAATACTTTGATAAATGAGATCTCAACTGATTCCTCAGTTCATGTCTTCCCGTGCTGGACTAGCACGAAGCGAGAGTCTGTATGTGGGAAGAGAGAGAATTTCTCATTTTCGCTAAAACCTATCCTGAGTACAGCTCCACATATGTAGAAACGGTCTGCACAGCAGCCATCCTAAAAGATATGGGCAAATTGCTCAGGCTTTATCCGATACCCTTCCGCTACTTGACGGGGGAACACCAATTTCGGAAATACCAGTGGGTAACAGCCAAGCTAAAAAAGAATCCAAAAGATGACCGGCCAGAGAGCCACTGGATCAAGCCTGACTCGATAAATCTTGGAGATGCAATAGGCACCCAAAACGGTTGGGAAGTTCGAAAACAGAGATTACTTTCTTACCCACAAAACATATACGGCTCTCTTGAGGCTTTACATGATCAGCAGCAGAAGGATGGTACATCCCTTGGTATAATCAAACCGAAGAGAATCATAGGATTCCAGGTTCAGAGCAAGACGCAGTCCGAGATATCTGAAGTAACCCAGAAGAAAGTTCAAATTCTTGCCCAGCGTTCCTTCGTGGTTGAAAAGAAAGACCTTGAGCTTATCCCCAATAGGTTTCTGATTTCCTTTGTCTGTGTTTATCGTCAATGCAAAGAGCATCAAATTAGCATTCTCGATTGGGAATTCGGACAGCTCTATCGAAACGTTGTCGGGACGGATGGTTGGCAAGAAAAGATCAAAACAAAGGTGGAAGGTATTTGCTCGAAAAGCAATGATGTGTATTTTTTCTTGGGAAACTTGGCGAAAAGGCTAAATACATTTTGCATACTTGGGATCTTTTACCCGCCGAAAGCTCCCGCTCAACAATTACGGTTATTCCCAAGCAGATGATCACAACGAATGTATTCTCAGCCTGTTCCCATCGATTTCTTTCATCACGGCTGCTATGACTGATCTGTGGCATTTGTCTGGATCATGTTCAACGCACATGAGAACAACCTTCTTTGTTTTCATTAACGAGCTCAATTCCCCAAGAACGGTGACTTTGCTCTTTAGGTATCTTCGATATCGAAGTCGAAACTTTACGTAGTCTTTTGTGCCGGCCAGTTTGTCCCGAATCTCCCTTGGGGTCCCTAATTCCCTGAAATGAATGTACTGAATGTTCTGATTTGCCAACTCTTCGGCCAGAGCCTTCTTAGAGAATTTCGGTTTTCTGCTGATCGGGGTGCGCCTGACATCCGCTACTACGTTGATATTCAACTCCAAAAGGCGCTGAGTGAACTCTTCGATTGCAGTTCCTTCATAGCCAATTGTGTACATTTCCATAACATCCCTCCCAAATTCTCCGTTGCTGAAGACACCTAGTCCGTGTGAGCGTGACTGTCAACCAAAAAACAGAAGTCCCATGGGGTCGGACCGAAAGCGCCGGGATAAACCGGCATAGAGTAGGGGATGAAAGAGCCCTACATAAAAGGAGGAGCTGCTCCNNATTGAGCTCCGAAATCACCCATCCGTGTATGGGTCGGGCCGATTACTACTAACTTAAGAGAAAAATCGTTCCTTCGAACCGGGGCGGCGGGAAGGGTGAAGGGGGGAGGGGAATTGAGGAATTTAGGAAATGATCAATTTAGGAATTGGATAAAGGTATCGAATGGGTGAGGTGTCGCAGATCACGTCAGGCATTCTGAAGGTCCCTACCCAGTTCTTCCTCACTCAAACGGAACGTGACGACTCCGTAGTCCGCGAGTTTGCCGAGAAAGAGCGGCTTGGGAATCCCGGCAAGCGCCGCCGCTGCTCCCGAAGACAACTTCCCAAGCTCATAGAGCTTTACGGCAGCCGCCAGTTTCAACTCGTCTCCGAGTCCTTCCGGCACCATCTTCAGGGCCAGCAAAGCCTCTTCCGGTATACTTACTGTTACTTCGATCGTATGCTCCTCCTCTCTGAAGCCGATTCCAAGCTCTCTTCCGTCCCGCAATCATGCAAGGCGCAGAGGAAGCGTAGGTCCATCGGGTGACATTGTCCCACTGCCATATAATAAACCAAAAGCGGCAAAAAATCTCTTTTGAAAAGCAGGCGGCCGGCACCGGACGGGATCAGGCCCAATGCCGCTAACCTAAGATAAACATCCGTCCTTTCGAGCAGGTCAGGTGAAGCGGGGAGGGAGATTGAGGAATCTAGGAATCTAGGAAATGATCAATTTAGGAATTTAGGAATTGGATAATCCCTTAGATCTTTGCTTCCCTTGCTTCTTGCTTCTCGCTCCTTGCTTCTTGCTTCTGGCTCCTTGCTTCCTGCTTCTCCTCGCGGGCTCCGCCGGCAAGGGGTGTGACGCTGCCGGACGGACCGTCTCTCATTTGCCGTCGGGTCTGTGGGCGTCCACGTAAGCCTTGAGCACCGCTTGCATCCGCGCAATATGCCCTTTGCCGTGCGATTTGAAAAAGTCGATAATGTCCTGCTCAAGCCGCAGGTGCACAGATTGCTTTGGAGCCGGCAAAACCAGCCTGGCCCGTGTCCAATCGGGCTTCAAGCCCCTCTCGCCTTCATCCTCGGCAATCCGGCGTTCGAGTTCTTCGCCCGTCATGGCGTCCACTTTGGTCAGATCGGTGCGGCTGTCCGCACGTGTGGGACCAAAAGCAGGATTGCTCCAGGTCCGGACGCAACATATTCCTGCCCTCTACGGTCACCAAAGTTTCGGCGGCAGCTTATGCACCGGCGCTGAGCGAAAACCGACATTCAGCAAATAGACATCCCTTATTTTCCTGTCTTCACCGAGTGTCTTGTCCGTGGTCGGATTATCGACGCTCCGCGCGGCCAGGACGGTGGAAAATGACATATGGGCTGCTTTGCTCTTCCCATTCTTTTTCCTAAAGGTGAAGAGGATGCTGTTTGAATGAGCCTTAGGCGCAATTGGCGTGAATTCTCGAATCAGTTTTATCTTGGCCTGATCCTCACTATTTGACCATTGAGATATATTGGCGATATCGCCGAGATCGATGCGGCCTCCCTCACTCGTATAAGTACATTCATATTCACCGCCACTGCCATCCTGAACCTGCGGTGGGCCAATGTGCGCCAGGTAAAAGGTTTTTTCTCCTCTATTATATAGAGTCAGTGTGACATTTATATCCGTAGTGCTGCCGTGCTCTATCGGGTCTATTACCGCCTCCAGGCCATCGTTCAGTTTAACTGTCATACTCTGATCTCCGGCATAAAAATAGGTTGACATAATAACGCTAGCCGTAAGCACAACCAAACCGAAAAATAGCAAGGCCAAACTTATGCGTCGATGACTTTTCATAGCGGCATCCAAAGAAATATCCATACGAACCAAACTGCCTTACGAGCCAACGGTCAGCCAACGATTTTATTATTTAGCCCCCCCCTTGCTTGGACTGTATGTAATACGAAGTTGCATTCAAGTGAGTACCAAAAAAAGCTGAAAAGCTCTCCATGCCCGG
>PLSV01000162.1:0-38982 GCA_003165235.1 Syntrophobacteraceae bacterium | reverse complement strand
CGGTTGCTTCAACTTGAGCGCAAATTAGTATAAAAGAGAATATTTCGCGTACAGGGTCAGGCCCAATGCCGCTAACTTCAGCAATGGCCCCGCCCTGCTTCCTGCCCTCGGCCCTTCGCGTCTCACCTTGACCCGTCCACGATCGGGCTTCGCGTGAAACCAGACCCTCCTCACTCTTCACCCTTCACCTTTCCTCGCGTAGCGATAGAACCAAGAGGAGTTATTTCTTGCTGTTCACTGCTCGACGGAGGTCGGATGACGGACATCGGAAATCCTCCGGTTCTGCCCTGCGTCCTCTGGCCTCTGTCCTCTGTTCACTTTTTGCTTCCTGCTCCCTGCAGGCGGCGCCCGGGATTCCGTCTATGATCAAGATAATCACGTCCCGGCAGGATAGACCAGTCTCAATTCGGCGGCTCGTATACATTCGCGCGTTTCGCCCGTTTCCCGTTTTGAATAAAAAAACAGTGATTTGTAAACTAATTCCGCGCCTCGTTCGTTATCTTTAATGAAAATGAAAAGCCGTTTACCTGGATTTGGCTGTTTGATAACTATTGAAAGTAGATCATAATGAATAGAATACAGGGGAGATAAGATCTCATAGGCGACAGGGTGTGTTCTATTCAGGATGAATACTACGGAAGATCTTGAACTCAGCGTTGCCTCCACTCAGGCCGCTCAGGTTCCGGAGCTTGTGGAACAGGCCAGGGGGGGAGACAGGGATGCCTTCGAAAGGCTGATGGCGCTCCATCAGGACGAGATTTTCCGCCTGGTGTTTTTCCGTACCCGGTCCAGGTTCGATGCCGAGGACTTGACGCAGGATATCTTCATGGCTGCGTTCAAATACCTGCCTCAGCTCAAGGATTCGGACAGGTTCCGGCCGTGGCTTTACAAAATAGCGCTAAACCGGGTGCACGATTTTCACCGGAAAAACAAGTTTCTGGCTTTTCTGGGCATAACCGAGCACAGGGAGCAGACCGATGTGGCGGACGTTGAGACGCACCGCAATCCGGGGGCGCTTGACATTGTGATTCGAAAGGAATTCTGGTCGCACGTCGGGCAGTTATCGAAGCGATTTTCCCGGATGGAAAGAGAGGTTTTTTTCCTGAGGTTCGTCGATGATCTCAATCTCAGGGAAATAGCTCTGACGCTAAAAAGGAGTGAGAGCGCGATCAAGACGCACCTCTACCGCGCGATAGCAAAATTCAAACAGGATTCGGCCCTGAGCGATTTCTTGCAAGGAGAATGGCCAGGTGAAAAAGATGAGCCATCTTGATGAAAAACAGATTATAGAGGCCGTGACAGACGAAAGAGGCCTCGATGGAGCACTGCGCCGCCATCTGTTCGAGTGCCCCGGCTGCCGCGCTCAAAAGGAAGCGCTTCAAGGCAGGCTTGCACGTTTCGGACAAATCTCACGCGCCGAGGCGCCTTTGGATTTCAGGAAGCCGAGGATCTCCGAAAAGAGCGCCGGCGTATTGAGACCGGTGTGGAGAATCCGTCCTGCATTCAGCATGGGCGTGGCTTTGGCGTCGATCATGGCCCTTCTTATGAGCCCTTTGACGCTTAATAGGGACAGGCTCTATACGCAGGATGCGGTCTACCGGGAGATGCTGCAGGACGAAAAGTTCATGACTGAAATTGAAAAACTCGAGGATAACCCTCTGCCCGGCCTCTATGTGATCGAGGACCCGGGTGATGACGAAAGGGACATCCAGACCCCTGGCGCGATGAATGACGATAGTGTGGCCCATGATGGCGGATCGCGAAATGCTTAACAAGTCACTGGCGTTACTGGCCGCGATAGTGGTGCTTCTTTTTCCGGCGATTTGCCGGGCAAAGGAGGTCCCTCCGGGAAGGTGGTGGCATCTGCCCTATTTTGCGGACCAGTTGAGTATTACCGATAAGGAGAAAGACGAGCTGGACAAGCTCTTCGATTATAACCGCAACAGGCTTGCCGAACTTAAGACGCAAATGGAAGCTGAGAAAGCCGAACTCTTAAAGACGATCGATCAGGAACACCTGAACGAAACATCCGCACTCACCAAGATGACAAAACTGGAAAGCACCCGGACCCTTCTGGCCGCAACCCGGTTCAGCTACTCGCTGGAAGTGAGAAAGCTGCTCGGATACGAACGGTACCAGCGGATGAAAACCCTCTATAAAAACTGGCATGGGTTGCCGCAACAATGATTAGTGAATAGTGAATGGTGAGTAGTGAATGGTGATGAGCGATTAATGGCAGGTGGGCGGCTATTCACTAATCACCATTCACTAATCACTATTCGCAGCACATATCGTGCGCCCCTCGCCGCAGGTCCTCTTCTTTCCTTCTGAGTTCGAGCCACCGGAGGACCTTTTCGAACTCGGTTTTGAGTTCGCGCAGCGCGAGCCCTCTATGGGATACGTTTAACTTCTGCTCAGCGCTCATTTCGGCGAAAGTCTTGCCCATCGCAGGATAGAGGAAAAGCGGGTCGTAGCCGAACCCGTTGTCGCCACGCGCTGAGTCAAGAATCAGCCCTTCACAGAAGGCTTCATAGGTCAGGGCGGCGCCGGAAGGCACAGCCAGGGAGAGTACGCAGCAAAACCGGGCTTTGCGGTTTGTTTTGCCCGAGAGCGCTTTCAAAAGTTTTGCGTTATTGTCTGAATCGGTTGCCCCAGGCCCCGCATAACGGGCGGAATGAATACCGGGAGCGCCTGCCAGAGCCTGCGCCTCGAGCCCGGAATCGTCTGCCAGTGCAGGCAGACCGAGGACCCTGGCAGTAAAGCTCGCTTTCTTGTATGCGTTTTCCTCGAAGGTCACGCCGTCTTCGACCGGCTCGGCAACCTGGCCGAAATCGTTCAAGTCCTTGAGCAGGACCGGAAAATCTTTTAGCGCGCTTTTAATCTCCGCAGATTTTCCTCTGTTTTTCGTCGCGATCACCAGGATCGGACCGGCGCAGGGGATGGACATCTACTTACCTGCTTCTTGAGCAGCCTTAAAGGGTTTTCCCCCGAAGAAATGGACGATCCACACGCTCGCTTCATAGAGGACAAGGAGCGGTGCGGCCATTAACAGTTGGGATACGACGTCGGGACTGGGGGTAAGCACCGCAGCGGCGACAAAAATCAGCACTATCGCCCACTTGCGCTTGCGTTTCAAAAAGCCTGCGCTGAGCACGCCCATCTTCGCAAGAAAGAAGGCGAATACGGGCATTTGAAATGCAATGCCGAAGCACAAAAGCATTTTATTGGCGAACGACAGATACTCCGTGGTGCGCAACATGGGGGTTATGTATTCGGATGCGAAGGAGGCAAAGAACTTGAACGCCACCGGGATGACCACGAAATACCCAAACAGAACGCCGGAAGCAAAACAGAAGCACGAACATAAAATAACCGGCAGCATGTACTTCTTTTCATTTTCATACAGGCCGGGAGCAATAAATTTCCATATCTGCCACAGTATTACCGGAGCGGAAAGAAGTGTCCCCGCGATAAAGGAGAGCTTCATATATACGAAAAAAGCCTCATGGGGGGCGGTGTAGATCAGCTTGGCAGGCAGCCCTGCAGGCATTGCGTTGATCCAGGGCCTCATAAGGATCTCGAAAATCCTGCTGCTGAAAAAATAGGAGATGACAAACCCTATCGCTACGGCCAGGCAGCAAATCAATACCCTGGTTCGCAGTTCCTCCAGATGCTGAAACAGGGGCATCTTGCTTTCTTCGTCGGACATTTAGCTATTCCAATTAACAAAGAATAAGTCTTACAGGTCGTTCAAGGCTTATGACTTTTCCGGTTCCGGTCCCGGTTCCGGTTTGCCTGCATCGGGCGAAATGGTTTCGGCTGCAGCAGTTTCTCCCTCACCGGGCTCGATTGCGGCGGCTTCTGTTGCGCTTTTTCCAGCCATGGCGGCTTCGAATGCTTTCTTTGGTTCATCATAGACCTGCGTCTTGATTTCGTTCCCCTGATCCATGATGAGGCTCTTAGCGAAATGTCTTTTCAGATTCACTTCCCGCTGGGCGGAACGGAATTCCTCTTTTAGCCCGCGGACCGTGTCGTCCTGGTCCATTGTATTCTTCAAATCGTCCATCGTTCTTTTGAACTCGGCGAAGCCGCGCCCCAGGGCTCTGGCGACATCGGGCAGCTTGTCGGGTCCGACCACCAAAAGGACGACAACCATGATCACAAGGAGATGCTCAAACCCTATGCCAAACATGTACTACTCCCCGATATGCTTCTTTGGACCCGGTATCCCTCATTTAGGCTCACCCGGTTTTGTATCCGCCGGCGTAGTTTCGCCTTCCTTGATCTGCTTCTGCTCTTCTTCCGGTTTGTCACCGCCTATGGCTTTTTTAAATTCACTGATCCCTTTCCCCAGGCCACTTCCGAGTTCGGGCAGTTTCTTGCCGCCCACCAGAATGACAACACCAAGAAGCAAAAGCAGTATTTCGGTCATATTCAGCATGAGATCCTCCAGAGTTTATCTTGCGTAACTATGCAACCCGCTTAAAAGGAAGTTTACCCCAAAATATGTAAATAGAACACACCCAAAACCGATCATTGAGAGCCAGGCAACTCTTTCTCCCTTCCAGCCCTGCAGATTGCGCGCGTGGAGCAGGGCGGCGTATATGATCCAGGTTATCAGGGACCATGTTTCCTTGGGGTCCCAGCTCCAGTAGGCGCCCCAGGCCGAATTGGCCCAGATGGAGCCCGTTATTATTCCGACTGAAAGCCACAAAAACCCGAACAGCACCAGTTGGTAATTGAACCACTCAAGCTGGGAAGCGCCTGGCAAAAAAGCGACAACGCCGCCGTGGGGATTCGGATTTTCGGGAAATCTTTTCCTTATAAGGTAGAGCAAACTAAGCCCGAAAGATACCGTAAATGCGGCGTAGCCGAGAAAACAGGTCATTACGTGAGCTATGAGCCAGTTGCTCTTGAGTGCGGGCACCAGCGGCTGAATCTTTGAGTCGACGTCTTTTGAAAAAGAGGCGTACGCCATTGCCAGAAAGGCGAACAGCGCCGGAAAGACCCCAAGTGCCCGTTGCTTGATGCGCCATTCGAATACGAGGTAGATAATCATTATAGCCCAGGAGGCAAAAACGAGCGATTCGTACATGTTGGAAAGCGGCGCATGCCCGTAGCCCATCCGGTAGGATTCCACCCAGCGCAGGCCGATGCCCGCCGTCTGCATCAGCAGGGTCGCAGCGCCCGCAATCGCGCCGGCGCCAAGCAGAGGCTTGAAACGAAAGATCGTTCCGGCCAGGTACAGGACCGTACACAGAAGATAGGCGAAAGTAGTCAGGCTGAGCAGAAGAGAACTGGTCATTCAGTACCCTTTTAATCTGTTTTGCGCCCTCTTTTCTAACGGGGGGCAGTGGAATTTTTCAACCGGTTTTCCAGTCCCGCGCACAGCGCTTCGAACTTTTCTTCGAATGCCTGCGCATTGCGGCTCGCTCTTCCGGCAAGGGTGACAATCGTTTTATTCTTCTTTTTATCCGGTTCGATGCAGACCCATAGTTTCCTGTGGCTCGAATAAAACGTCAGGCCTATGGCCAGGGTCATCAGCGTAAAACCGGCCCACACCAGCCAGATCCCGGGGTCTTTTTTGACCTGGAGCCCGGTAAACCTTGCTTTATCGATTCGAGTGACCCGGACCAGGTAATTTTCGATCCTGTTCCCGTGATAAGGCCGGTCGGCCAGAATCCACTGGACGGAAGATGGCCGTCCCGGTTTTCCGTAGACCAGTTCAATTGCCTGCCCGACTCGCATCAGCTCCTCCCGATAGTCGGCTATCATGAGCTGATCGTCCGTGCCGGGAATGGTTAAAGGCTGACGGAACGGCAGGGTCATTGCGATCTTCTTGCCTGAGTCAGGATCGGTGAGCTCCATTTCGGCCTCCTTCAGAGAGTTCCCGTAGGAAGCCTGGTAAAAAGTGATCCCTCGATAGGTCAGGGGATCGTTGACAACAACGGATTCTTTGAGGACTTCCCTTCCCTTGTCGATTATGGCCAGATCGGATCGAAACTCCTTCGGCGCGCCCGTATCGTAGAAAGAGACCTCGAACTTATCGCACCGGACCTCGAAAGGAAGCTCCCGAACGCTTTCGCCTTCTGCGAGCATCACTTTATCCGAAGTTTCGCCCTCAGTGAGGTTCATGACGCCCTTGAACCCCAGGTAAGACCCCGCCAGGGCGCCAACCAGAACTATCAGCACGCTCAGATGGACCCCGTAGACCATCAGCCTGCTCCATCGTCCCGTTTCACTTACGGCGCAAAAGGGACCGGGCTCGCCCACCCGCCCCGATTCCATCCGGAACATCCGGCCGAAAGTTTCGCTCACAGCGCTTTCCACAACAGATTGCGTCTGCTCGAAGGGGAGCGCGGAGGCAATCGAGCTGCTGGCGCCGAACTTGGACAGCTTCTGCGAATCGAAGGGAGCTTCAAACCTTCGAATCAGGCGGATCGTCTTCGGGAGCCTCTCTATCGTGCAGGAGACAAGATTTGCGCACAGCAACAGGAGCAAAATCCTGAACCACATGGAATGGTAGAGATTGTTGAGCGCCAAAAAGTTTATCAAAAAGGCCGTCGCCGGACTAAAATGATCTCTGAGTTCGGGAAGGCTTATCTCCTGGGGCAGAAGGGTCCCTATTACCGACGCGGCCGCCAGGGCAAAAAAAAGAACCAGCGTAAGCTTCAGGGATGATAGCAGGCCCAGGGCGCCGGCGGGGGCGCTTTTTTCTTTCGACATTCTATATTTTGTCCTTGTATGACAGACTTATATACAACCCTTCACCATGTCCTGAACACTTTGCGATAATCTGGTCATTCAATTTACCGCCTTTAGGCGGAAGGCGCCTCGCGGAGCGCGGAAAGCCGACCGCCGCCATTCTCGACGCTCCGCGAGACGGGGCGTTCGCGGGAGGCCTCCAAATTCTATAAACATATAAAACCCTATTTAATAATCTACATACGTTTTTCAGACAATAGAATATCGGCAGGGACCGTGGATTTAATGCGCTAGAAATCGGGAAACCCCGGAAGGCTTTCCAGAAATGGGATCAAAAGTCGGTCTGCTTGAGTGAAATCGATTTGTTTCAGTTCGGATAAGTTCGCCCACATGAACGCAATATGCTCAATGAGGCGCAATGTTCCCCCGCAGATTACGCACCAGTATGCGTGGAGGTCGATTGCAAAGTCCGGCTCCTGTAGGGAGATTTTCCTGAACAGGCCGCGCACGCGTATATCCAGGCACAGTTCTTCCTTTATTTCACGAACGAGCGACTGTTCGAGACCTTCTCCGGGTTCCACCTTGCCTCCCGGAAATTCCCACAGGAGTCCGAATTTTTTCCAGGGCGGCCGCTGCGCCACAAAGAGCCGCCCCTGCAATGATATCAGGGCCGCAGTAACCATCATAGAGCCACTACAGGTCTCCTTTAAACAGGACCCAACGCTCCGGCTGGCAAGCAAGGCCCACGACGAGGCGAGTCGCCCCGGTTGAACCTTTTGCTATCAAATATTACAATACATTCTCGGGCGGCATAGGACAATCGGCAAACGATAAAAAATCGCGTCCCGAACTGAAGCAGGCAGCAGTGCTCATGAATGAAAGGAGAAGTGGTGGAGACGGAATTTGACGTTGTAATTCTGGGCAGCGGCCCCGCCGGGTTGCAGGCAGCCGTGCATGCCGCCAGGACCAGGGCCAGGGTGGCGGTTTTGGGAAGAGTGCAGAGCAGCGCTCTGTATAAGGCTCACATCGAAAATTACTGCTGCATGGATGAGACGGTTTCAGGGGAGGCGATCCTTGAGGCAGGAAAAAATCAGGCGAAAAAGTTCGGGGCGGTCCTCCTCGACCAGGACGTTCTTCACCTCGAGCAGGAGGGGAGCGGCCGATTCAGCGTCCGGCTCGAATCGGGAGATTCCCTGCTTACCTGGGCGATAATTCTCGCCATGGGAGTATCGCGCAACCGCCTGAACGTCCCGGGGGAAAAGGAACTGCTCGGCAAAGGGGTCAGCTACTGCGTGGATTGCGATGCCAATTTTTACCGCAATCAGGTGGTCACCGTCGTAGGCAATGGCAGCGCTGCCGCTTCCGGCGCCCTGAAGATGCTGCTTATCGCCGGCGAAACCCATCTGGTTTGCGACGCTCTGGAAATATCGGAGCATCTTCGTTATCAGATCGAGAGCAGCAGAATAGAAGTCCATATTGGTCGTCAGGTGAGGCGCATTCTTGGAGACAGTGAGGTCCGGGCCGTTTTGCTCGACAATGGGACAGAAATAAAAACCAGCGGAGTTTTCATCGAACTGGGGGCCAAGGGCGCAATAGAGCTTGCATCGGGTCTTGGGGTTGCGCTCGACAGCGATACAATGCGCTTCGTGGCGGCCAATAAAAAGCAGGAAACCAATGTGCCGGGGCTTTATGCTGCAGGAGACATCTGCGGTCCCCCATGGCAGATAGCCAAGGCGGTGGGCGATGGGTGCGTAGCCGGGTTGGAGGCGGCGACATACGCACGCCGGGCGCGGACAGGGGCTGCCCGGGCATAAGAAATCGCGGATGTTTATTCAAGGTTCGACGGATTTATTCCTCGATCTCTTCAACCGATTTTACTTCGATCGTGTCGCCTTTGTCACTTTCACTTATCGTGCCGGTGACTTCGACCATTTTGCCTTCCATTTTGGACAGGTCCTTGCCCTTGGCGATGTAATCGCCTTCATCGGTCTCGATCACGAACACCTTCCCGTGCTTGACCACGGCGCCGACTATCATCTCTTCCTGAGCTGCTGAGGTGGTTTTGGTGGGCGCAAACGGTGAAAAGACAAAGATCAAAAAAAGAGCTGAAAACACGATAATGAAACTTCTGGGCATAAATCCTCCTCGTATGATAGCTTATATGGCGCCCCACCGAAAAAAATAACCACTCTGCGTCGTGAGAGCGCGTAGCGGGCAGGCCGACTGCACGACACATCTATCCGGCGCGCCGGGCGTTCGCGGGAGGCCTGGTATAAATCAATCAATTCCGGGGTTCTTCAATACCAGAATCGTCCCCTAAAGTACATCGAAAATGGGATTCCGGGATTCAGGAATTTGGGATACGATGGCTGGCGCCTCAATTCGTTTTGGGGTGGGTATTATTTTTAGTGATTATTAAGATTTGTGTTGAATCCGCTTATTTTTTGAGATTAGAATCCAAACCGGTCCGAGATTCATTGATATCTGTATCGAAGCCTGCGATTTGACATGTGGATTGCCTGAAAACGGGCGAGCCTTCCCGGTTGAGAGTCACGAGTCAGGGGACAAGAAGTAAAAATCCATCACTCTGGGACACAAGACCCCGCTCTCGAACTAATGGGGGCCCCCCGGGAGTTGTTGACAAATGGAAAACAGATTCCACTCCGATCTGGAACAGCTCAAGATGACAATCCTCCAGATGGCGACCCTGGCCGAAAAAGCCCTGGAAAACGCCATAATGGCCCTGGTGGAAAGGGACGACGACTTGGCCAAAACAGTGTTGGACGGGGACCGGGAAATCGATATGCTGGAAGTGGAAGTGGACCGTCACGCGCTCAGACTTCTCGCTCTCGACCAGCCTATGGCGCGGGATTTGCGATTCATAATCGGCGCCTTGCGGATCGCGGTGGAACTCGAGCGCATAGGGGATCAGGCCGTAAACATCGCCCAAAGGGCCCTGGTCCTGAACAGGCGCCCGCCTCTTCCCCGTAATCTCTCCATCGAGGAACTGGGCGATACCGCCCTTGACATGCTCCGCGCTGTAATATCTTCTTTTGTGAACCAGAATGCCGACATCGCCACGGATGTCTGCAAAATGGACGATCTTGCCGACTCTCTCAATTACCGCATTCTCAAGGATGCTCTCGACTATATGACCAACGAGGCTCCTGCCGTGCAAAGGGCGGTCGAGACCATTATAGCCGCCCGATGTCTCGAACGGGCCGCCGACCAGGCGACCAATATTGCTGAAAGCGTGATTTTTATGGTCAAGGGAGTGAATATAAAGCACCATTGTCAAGCAATGAAAGAAGGTGGGTAGGTTAACGGGAAGAAATCAATTCACGGATTCACCTCTTTACCTTGGTCCTGGGAGGCTTAGATGAAAAAGGCGCTTGCTCTCATAAGTCTATCCCTTCTTTTGATGGGCTTTGTCTCTGTTAGCCTGGCCGGTGAACTCACCCTCAAGCCTCTGGAGGAGGGCAAATGGGCTATCATCGATGCCGGGGGACAGGAACTCGGAACGCTTGCAAAGGTGGATGAAGGGGGCTACAGCATATTGCCGAAAGGGGGGCAGTATATGGGGGTAATTAAAAGCAACGGCGACTTGCAGTTGCTGGTCCGCCATGCGGTTGTCTCTCCTTCTGAAATCCGGCTTTACCTGGATTTGCTCGAGGCGATAAAGACGCTCAAATAGGGCGGATGCTCCTTTACCTGTTCATCCAAGTTCTAGGAGGCTTAGATGAAAAAAGCGCTTGCTCTCATATGTCTATCCCTTCTTTTGATGGGCTTTGTCTCTACTGGCCTGGCTGATGAAGTCACCCTCAAGGCCCAGGAGGATGGCAAATGGGCTATCCTCGATGCAGATGGGCAAGAAGTCGGGACGCTTGCAAAGGTGGATGAAGGGGCCTACAGCATACTCCCCAAAGGAGGGCAGTTTCTGGGAATAGTTAGAAGCAACGGCGATTTGCAGTTGACTGGCCGCCATCCGGTTATGTCTCCCGCTCAAGCCCAGCTTTACCTGGATGCTGTCGAGGCGATAAAGACTCTCAAATAGAGCGCATGCCCCTGCAAAAGGGCTGCCCTAACAAAGCGGCGAGCCCGGAGCTTTCCCGGTCTTCCCATTGGCCTTTTTTGCAAATCATGCAACGCAGGAGCGCACAGATTTCAAAGTCTTCCCAATAGGTCTCGCCTTCGAAGCTACAGTATTGGATCGTCTGAGGGTTCTCCATTTCTTTCTCTTTTCAACAGACAGACAAAGATATAATTCTTATTAAAAGTTAAACATCCGGGGCCTTTGCTGCGAATAGTTTTTTAATACGCCTTACGAAGGAAAAATATGGCGCTCTACCTTGTTCAGCATGGAAAAAGCCTCTCGAAAGAACAGGACCCCGAGCAGGGCCTGTCTCAGGAAGGCTATGCAGATGTAAACCGCATAGCGGAGGTCGCCGCAGGCTACGGTGTGCGGCCTGCGGCTATAAGGCACAGTGGCAGGAAGAGAGCGCGGCAGACAGCGGAAATCTTTGCCGTGGCGCTTCAGGGGGAAATGAGCAAAGCCGAGCCGATTTCAGGCATTGATCCCCTCGATGATGTCGCCGCAGTTGCAAATACGCTGAAAACCGGCGATAATCTCATGCTCGTAGGACATTTGCCTTGCATGGAACGGCTTACCGGCTTTCTGATTACCGGATCGGCTGAGAGGCTTATTTTCAAGTTCCAGAACGGGGGGATTGTCTGCCTGGACAAGGGTCTGGACGCCCAATGGTGGTTCATAAAGTGGACGCTGTCGCCCAGGATCGAATAACTCTCAGAGCATTCACTGCAGGGCATTGTGGGTAGTTGCCCCGAACTGACGCCGAGCACTGCGGTGGGCAATCAAAAAGAGGCAAAGGCAAACATGAGCGCCGAAAAAATTCGGGAGTCGGTAATTGCCGGGACCTGGTACCCGGCCGATCGTGCGCTGCTGAAAGAGGAGCTTGGCAGGTATCTTGACCGGGTTCGCCCTTCCGATCTGGAGGGAGAACTTACCGGTCTTGTCGTTCCACATGCGGGGTATATCTATTCGGGAAGCGTAGCTGCCTGGTCTTATAAGCTCCTTTTGAAGAGTCGCTTTGACCGGGTGCTCATACTCGCTCCCAGCCACCAGGAAAGCTTCGCCGGAGCGAGCATCTACAATCTGGGCGGATATCGCACCCCCCTGGGCATTGTCCCTCTGGACCTAGAGCTGATCGATGAACTCTATAAGAACACCGCTATCATTCACTATGTCCCGCAAGCCGACTCCAGGGAGCACTCCCTTGAAATCCAGCTTCCCTTCCTCCAGATCGTTTTGGACTCCTTCAGTCTGACGCCCGTCATAATGGGGACCCAGCGCTACGATTTTTGCCTCAAGCTGGCCGAGGCGATTGCGCAGGCCTGCAGCAACAAGCGGGTATTGATTATCGCGAGCAGCGATCTGTCGCATTACTATCCCTACGAAAAAGCGATGCTGCTGGACGGGGTCTGCCTGGAGCGGCTGAACTGTTTCGATCCGCAGGGGCTCGCCGCTGAAGTGGAAAATCAGAGGACCCAGGCTTGCGGGGCGGGGCCGTTGATTACCCTGATGCTTGCAGCCAAAAAGCTCGGCGCTGACCGATGCAAAGTGCTCAACTACGCTAATTCGGGTGATGTGACCGGCGACAGGTCCGGGGTTGTCGGGTATGTCGCGGCCGCAATTTACCGGAGCGCCAAAAATGAAGAATCACCAAAGCTCTAATCCCCGCAAAACGGGGGTGAATCTGGGATTGAGCGCCGAAGAAAAGGAAAAGCTTCGTGAAGTGGCTTTTCATGCGATCCGCTGCCGCTGCCTGGGTGAAGCCATGTCCGATATTGCGGTGGATGCCCCCAGGCTCAAAGAGCCGGGGGGGGCTTTCGTCTGCATCCACAAGGGCAATGACCTTCGCGGGTGCATCGGAATGATCGAGGCCCGCGCCCCGCTTTGGGAAACCATCGAGAGAATGGCGGTTGAAGCCGCTTTCGGGGACCCCCGATTTTGCGCACTCGCCCGCGATGAACTTGACAAGATCGACATAGAAATATCCGTCCTGACCCCGATACAGCGGATCGCCGACCCCTCGGAAATCGAAATTGGAAAACATGGACTCTTAATTCGCAGAGGAGTCCGGTCCGGCCTTCTTTTGCCGCAGGTTGCAACCGAACACAACTGGAACCGGGAACAGCTTCTCAAGTGGACCTGTCACAAGGCCGGACTCCCTGAAGAAGCCTGGAAAGACAAAGACGTTGAGCTATTTGTATTTTCAGCGGATGTTTTTTGAATCGTTTCGGGGGTTTAAATGGGCAGCTTACTCTTCATCAGCGAATGCAGGCGGCGCATTGCCGCCAAGAAGGGATTCAGTCCATGGGGGCGCCGGTTCGGGATTTCGTTTGACTACAATACCTCCGTCCGCGGGCTTGGTAATCCGGTAATCAAGCACCTGGTCCTGGGGGGGGAGGATTCATCCTCGGCCTTATACGAGTTGATTATGGGAATCAAGGGACTTGGCCTCGCTCCCCGGTTCCATTTCCTCGACAGCGAATCTAAATTGAATGTGACCGACATTACGCTCTTCCTGCTCGACCTCGTGCGCTTCGAGGCAATGTACCGGCTGGGCTGGCTCGATGATTACCCCTTTCTGCAGGTCCCCCTGGTCGACCTCATCGAGACCTTCCAGGAACAGTATTCGGCAGTCAGGTATAACACACCCGCCCTTTCCAGCGCTCACCCGCTCTACGAAGAATATGTAGCCGAGTTTGAAGGTGACCGGCAGTCATTCATTCGAAAGCTGATTCCCGAAGCCGTAAAAATTTTCTGTGACATGGAAGATGACGCGGGGATGTAGGGACGCGGTGAAGGGGTGACAAGGAGAGGGGGAGATCAAGTGAGTGGTGTATCCGCTAATGCCCTCAAGTCTCCGTATCCCCGTATCTCCGCGTCACGGCGTCAGTCTCATCGGGAGTGATTCACATGATTGTCGGGGGAATTCGCACTTTGGCCGTTTCGGTGTTGAGCATCGCTCTGCTGGCTTTTTGCTCCTGTTCAAAAGCAAAGGATGCGCAAAAGGAAGGAAAAGACTCCAAACCGGCCACTCAACAGGCCACGGAGAGCATCCGGGATTTTGGAAAAAAGCCGATCGACAAGGCCCGAGCGGCTCAAACATTGGGAGACGACCGGACCAAAGCCATCGATGAAGCCGTAGGGGACCCGAATAGGATTAAGTGAGTTCTTTGATCCCGCACAGGCCTTGCAACTATGCCCAAAGAGCGTTTCCATCTCTACCTGGCCGATGAGCTCCTGAACAGATGCGCCGGCAGCCTGTCGCCGGATGAAATCCACAGCCCGCCCACCTGCCCGCGATCCCCGGCGTTTTTTATCGGGGCTATTTCTCCTGACATCTTTTTCTACGATTTGCCTTCCTTTTCGTTGTCCTCTCTGGGCAATGCGCTGCACGATCTCATGGACCGGGAAGGAATTTCCATCATTTCCGACTGGATTGACCAAACCTCTTCGCCGCTTAAAACCGCCCACGCAAGCACAGTCCCGTGGGGGCTTGGCTTCGCCTGCCATTTTCTGGTCGATGCGCTCTGGCATCCGGTAATAAACGAGTTGAGCCGCGCCCGCCATGTGAGGGATTACATCGGGGTAAAAAGACTTTCTGAGATCGAATGCCATCGGTTGCTCGAATCAGAGCTTGAAGCCCTCTGGCTGGCCGGATCACCCACGCCGCAAAGATACGATGAACTTCTGGAGGACTTCAAAAGAGACCCGGGCCGGCTTATCGAGATCGCATCCTGCTATCGCCGGTTCCTCGAATTTACGGGACTGAGCGCAGGGGTTTCCGACAGACGGATTGTCAAATGCTGCCTGTGCCAGAATTTTCTTCTCCGGCTGTTTGTAAGCAGGATGTTGGGCCGCAAAAGGGACCGTCTGCTGTCCCTTCCGCCAACCCGCGCTCTGGGGGCGCTCGTGACGCCTGTGCGGCCCGTCCTGCCGGCTCTTTTCTCACACGTTTTGCCGGAAGATCGAAACCCGTTCAGCGACTACTTCATGGAACAGGCGCTGACTTCTTTAGAAGCCCATTTGTGCGCCCTTGCGGTGAAGACAGATGCGGGGGGACGGGGAGAGGCGGGGAAGGTTTGATTTGGCTTTTTTGAAGGACCTTTAGTAGAATTCTCAGGGGAAGGAGTGAGACAATGCCGGAGGCGGCAAAAAAGAAGGCAACCTACGACGATCTCTACAGCATTCCGGAAAATATGACAGGAGAGATCATTGACGGTGAATTGATTGTTATCCCAAGGCCGTCATTGGAGCACTCCCTTGCTTCCTCATGCTTAGGAGCAGAACTTGTCCCTCCCTATTACCATGGCCGCAGCGGAGGTCCTGGGGGATGGGTGATACTGGATGAACCTGAAATCAAGTTCGGAGAGAGTATCCTGGTTCCCGATCTGGCTGGGTGGCGAAAGGAACGGTTTGCGGGAGTGAAACAGACAAATTGGATTTCGATCACCCCGGATTGGATCTGCGAAGTGCTCTCACCGGGTACTCTTCGGTTAGACAGAGTCAAAAAGATGGCTCTCTACGGCCAACATGGAGTACAACATTCATGGCTGATTGATCCCCTTGCTAAGACCCTGGAAATCTTTCGGCTCGAATCCGGCAGATGGGTGCTGCTGGGCGCGTTTTCCGAAGACTACAAGGTGCGCGCCGAACCATTTCAGGAGATAGAGATTGATCTAAGCGTTTTGTGGCTGGATGGTGTGGCCTCAAACAGCTAGGTGGAAGGAACCTCGCGTTAGTATTTTTTGGCCGACCCAACAAGGTTGCCTTCTGTTTAGTTCCAGCATTTTATATATCACTTCCCCTGGTAGAATTCCCAAGAGAAGGAGGAAGACAATGCCGGAGGCGGCAAGAAAGAAGGCAACCTGTGACGATCTCTACAGCATTCCGGAAAATATGACAGGAGAGATCATTGACGGTGAGCTCATCGTCACCCCCCGGCCTGCCAGACGGCATGTTCACGCCGCTTCAGCGCTGGGAAGCAGGGTAAGCGCGCCTTACCAATTTGGTGAAGGAGGTGGACCGGGCGGATGGATCATATATGATGAACCGGAGATTCATTTCGGCGACAGAGATATCGTAGTCCCCGACCTGGCTGGCTGGAGAAAAGGAAGACTGACCACCCTTCCAGAAGAGCATCGCTTTATGATATCCCCGGATTGGATCTGTGAGATTCTCTCCGCTAATACCGCTCAGAATGTCAGAATTCTCAAAATGCGCCTTTTTGCCCGGCATCTCGTGCCATACACCTGGCTGATCGACCCGGCCCTGCAGACTCTGGAAGTCTTCAAGCTGGAGTCGGGCCGCTGGGTTTTGTTGGACGCTTTTGCGAAAAACGAGAAAATACGGGCGGAGCCGTTTCAGGAGATAGAAATCGATCTTGCTAATCTTTGGTTGGAAAGCATGCCGTAAAGCGGAGAAGGAGAGAAACGTCTACTTCGTCACGCTCGCTTGCAAAACGGCTTTCACAATCCCTTCCCGGTTGATCCCCTCTGAGCTGTAGAGTTCTTCGGGTTTTCCGGAAAAGCCGTATCTTTTTACCCCAAGCCGCACCAGCCTGCACGGAAGAGAATTTTCGGCCAGAATTATGGCGACCAGAGATCCAAGACCGGTATCGATATGATGGTCCTCGGCAGTCACGATGAGGCCCGTTTTGGCTGCCTGGCGGATTGCGTTGATGTCCATCGGCTTGATCGAGGCGAAATTGAGTACGGCCGCCCGGATACCGTGATTTTTGGCCAGCTCTTCGCCGGCCTTCACCGCTTCGTGAATCGGAGAACCGTAGGCGAGTATGGCCGCCTGGTCACCATGCCTGAGCCAGTCGGCCACGGCGGGTGAAAAACGGTAATCGCCGGCGAACGCAGGCCGGCCAGATTCGTCAAGGATTGTGGGGAGTTTTGATCGGCCCATTCCAACAAAGAAGTTGCCGGGCCGCTCGGCCACATACCTGATGATCCTGTCGGTTTGGTTCGGATCGGCCGGCATGAATATGGAAAAGCCGAACAGGTTCTGGAGCAATCCGATATAGTCGATGCACTGGTGTGTCTGGCCGTCCTCTCCGACGTCGAGTCCAAGGTGCGTGCATACCAGCTTGAGGTTTGAAGTGTTGATGTCGTTCAACCTCAGTTGGTTGAAGACTTCCGTGACTCCGAAAATCCCGAAAGTGCTGAAGAAGGTGGCGAAGCCCTCCCTGCTGATCGCTCCCGATGCGGTTGCGGCGTGGTGTTCCTGGATGCCGGATTCAAAGAAGGCGTTGCCCGAAACCCTGTGTAGCCCGTCCATCTTCACTGAGCCTTCCAGGTCGCAGCTAAAGCCGATAACCCTGGGGACAGTCCCGGAGTTGTTGAGCCTGGCCAGGTCCTCGAGGGCGGACCCATAGGCGGACCTGTTATCGGTGATAATTTCGGGGCCGTAAGTCCTGGGGGCGCCGGTCTCGATGAGGGGATAAACGGGCTCTCTCGAAAAATGGTTCTGAAACACAAGGCAGGCGCGCCGCTTTTCCTTGAGTTCAGCTATGGGGTTGTCGAGTCCAAGCCCTTCGAGGGCTTTCGCGGCCTCTGATTCATTGAGGGTGGAGCCGTGGTACTTCGCCTTGTTTTCCATGAACGGGACGCCCTTACCCATTATGGTCCGGGCGATGATCGCAGACGGAAAGCGCGGGTCCCCGGCCTCGTAGAGGTAAACGCTTCGAAGCGCTTGAAAAATCTGCTCGAAATCATGGCCGTCTTCGATATAGACCACGTTCCAGTGAGCTGCCGCATAGTCGGCCCTGATTTCCTGGGGCATTACCGAGTTGGTGCTTCCACAGATCTGGAGGTAGTTGCGGTCTATGAGGACCCCGATGTTGTTGAGGCCAAATTTTACGGCGAATCGGCGCGCTTCGGAGATTTGTCCTTTTTGCTGTTCGCCGTCCCCCATGAGAACGAAGACCCTGTTGCTTTTCCCCTGGAGTTTTAACCCCAGCGCCATTCCGGTCCCTGCTGAAAGACCCTGTCCCAGGACCCCGGTATTCCATTCGATACCCGGAACACACGATTCGACATGCCCGGTAAAAGCCGACCCGGCGCGCCGGTACTCCATACAGAAATTATCTTCGTTCAGATAGCCGAACTCGCTCAGCACACTGTAAACACCCGGACTGATGTGACCCATGCTTACGATCAGCCGGTCACGCCCCTGCCAGCAAGGGTCGCAGGGATCGTGCGAGATGGTGCTGTAGAGCATCAGAAGAAGGTGAAGCGAGGACATTGAACCGCCGGGGTGGCCGCTCCCGGCAAGGGTGGTGCTTACTATGATGCGGCGCATGCAGCGCAGCCACATCTCACTCAAAGTTCTTTTCTGCTCCTCGCTCAAAGCAGCCTGATCCAGCGAAATCTTAAACATTGCGTCGTCCTCCACACACCGAGGAATTGAGGAATCCCTAAATCCCCTTGACCTTTTCACCCAGGTTTTCCAACACAGCTTCTACGAATTCCCAGACCGCCCTTACAAAGGGCGTATCTGCGCCCCCATTGAGCACCGGGTTCCCGCGGTCTCCCCCAGCCACCACTTCGGGATCGAAGGGCAATTCCCCAAGAAAATCCACCTTCATCGCAACGGAAGTCTTGCGGCCGCCGCCCGTCTGGAAAATGGGAATAAACCGGTTGCAATGCGGGCAGAAAAGTCCGGACATGTTCTCGACAAGCCCCAGAATCTCCATCCCCACCTTGTGGCAAAAGTTTATGGATTTTCTTACGTCGGCAAGCGCCACTTCCTGGGGGGTGGTGACTATCAGGGCCTTAGCATCGGAAATGAACCTGGAAATGCTCAGGACCTCATCTCCCGTGCCCGGGGGCGCATCGAGCACCAGAAAATCGAGATCCTCCCACCTGCAATCGGCCAAGAACTGCTGTATTACACCGTGCTTTAAAGGACCCCGCCAGATTATTGCGGAATCGGTGTCCTCCAGCATAGATTCAATGGAGACAATTTTCAGATTGGGGCTGTATTCGTGCGGGACGATTTCGCGTTCGGCAGTGATGTTAAGAGGCCCATTCAGGCCAAACATCCTCGCAATGGAGGGTCCGTGCAGGTCGATGTCCAGAAGTCCAACCTGGTATCCCTTCTGCGCCAGCGCCAGCGCCAGGTAACTGGCGATACTGCTTTTGCCCACTCCTCCCTTGCCGCTCATTACCAACACTTTGTTCCTGATGCGCGAGAGCCTGCACTCGATGAGGTCCTCTTTAGACCTCTTTTGCGCCGCGCTTGGGCAGTCTGCGCACGATTTTCGATCGCATTTCATGGTAAAACCGCTCCTTTACTGGATATCGGATGTCGAAAAAAAGACTCCGGGCATTGCGGGACGCTCCGGCTTGCGCAAAATGGAAACTCGCTACACTAAAAGTTATCTTCGACGAAGTCAACTCCAGGGTATCGGCGGCCCGAAAAGTCCCCTCTGCGCCTTATTATGATTCATTTTAAACTCTTCTGCGCCGGGAACAACAGTCCTTTCGCCGGGATCGTTTACTTTTCCGGTGGATATTGCTACCATTGGCGCTATTAAAAGCGAATTGAGGAATTGATGGATTGATGGATTGAGGAATTAAAAGAGAATTGAGGAATTTCGAGGGATTTAGGGTGATGCAATTCCAGAATTCCTGAATTCCGCAATTTGTGCCTGGAGGACATTCCTTGGAAGAAACAATTTCCCTTCTGGATGCGTTTCAGCAGGAATTCAATCTGCCTGAAGAGCACAAACGGCTTCTGCAGCAATCCGTTTTCGTCGAATGCCTTCCGTTGATAGATGCTTTCGAAAACATCGCGGTTACCGATGAAGGCCGCATCCTTCGCGTTATGGCCGGGCATCTGGGCATTCCTATGCTTGAGCGCGAAGACTTTCCGGAAAAGCCCGTGCTTCTGGAAGGCGTTTCAATGTTTTTCCTGCGCAAGCACGCTGTTTTGCCTATTCAAGTGGAAAGCGGACGGGTGCGGGTCGTGGTGAATAATCCCCTGAACCTGCCGATTCTCAATATTATTGCCAGCTATTTTGGCGGAATGGAACTTAGCCTTTGCATAGGGCAGCGCGAGGAAATCCGTACGGCTATCGACCGGCTTTACGGAACGGCGGCCCGCGAGGCCGAACAACAGTCCAGGGATGGGATCACCATCGGTGCGGACGGTTTTGAGGAAGACCTGGAGCACCTCAAGGGGTTGGCCCAGGAGGCGCCTATTGTACGGCTGGTAAACGTGCTGATCTCCAGAGCGCTCGATATGCGCGCCTCGGACATACATTTCGAGCCTTTCGAGCGCTCCTTTCAGGTACGATGCCGGGTGGACGGCGTGCTTTTCGATCTTGACCAGCCTCAGAAGGCCATGCAGTCAGCCATCGTAAGCAGGCTCAAGCTTATGGCCAACCTTAACATAGCCGAACGCCGCCTGCCCCAGGACGGCAAGATCAAAATAAGGTTTGGAAATCGGGAGGTGGACATTCGTGTCTCGAGCGTTCCGACCATCTATGGGGAGAGTGTGGTCCTGAGGCTCCTTGCGCAGGAAAGCGTTGAGTATGATCTCACCAACCTGGGGATGCATCGTAAAGACCTTGATTATGTAGGGAATCTGATCGAGCGTCCGTACGGGATGATCCTGGTCACCGGACCGACCGGGTCGGGCAAGACAACTACCTTGTACGGCGTGCTGAAAAAGCTCAATACGGTTACGCGCAAGATCATCACGGTCGAAGATCCGGTAGAATACCAGATAAACGGAATAAACCAGGTCCAGGTAAGACCGCAGATTGGCCTGACATTCGCCAATGCCTTGCGCTCTCTCGTTCGACAGGACCCGGACGTTTTGCTGATAGGTGAAATTCGTGACAAGGAGACTGCCGATATAGCCATCGAATCTGCCCTGACCGGACATTTAGTCCTCTCGACGCTTCACACCAACGACGCCCCCGGGGCGATTACGCGCCTTCGAGACATCGGCATCGAGTCCTTCCTGATGGCCGATTCGCTTCTCTCGATCATGGCCCAGCGTCTTATCCGAGTGCTGTGCCCTCACTGCAAAATGGAATACTCGGCCCGTGAAGGGGACAGGAACCGAATCGGCGAACTACTGCACGATCTGCCACCCAGCCTTACCCTCTATCGGAACAAGGGGTGCGAGAGGTGCGGATATACCGGCTATAGAGGCAGGCAGGCAATTTTTGAGGTTCTGCCGGTCAACGAGTCCGTAAAATCGGCCATTGTCGCGGGCAATGACGCCGGAACCATTGCCCGTATAGCGTTTGAACTCGGTTATCGGCAACTGGCCCACCACGGATTCCAAAAAGTGGTCGAAGGGATGACGAGCCTTTCCGAGGTCCTGAGGGTGACAAGCCTGTCGGTTTGAGATAGTGAATAGTGAATGGTGAATGGTGAATGGTGGATGGTCAATGGCGGATGACGTGCTAATCACTAATCACTATTCACTAATCACGGAGTTTATATGAGTTTTTTCCAATACCAGGCGCGGGATGCCAGTGGGGCGATACACCGGGGAGTGACCGAAGCGCTCTCGGAACTGGACGCCGCCAGGAAGCTCAAGGCGGGCAGGCTTTTTCCAGTCAAAATCAAGGCCGTTAAAAGCCGGAGTAAGCGGCGGGTTCCAGAAGAGCATATCATCCGTTTTTTTTTCGATCTCTCCGACCTTCTTGTTGCAGGCTTGCCGCTTGACCGCGCCCTTAGCCTGATAAGCAGCAATCAGACTAACAAACGTTTCCAGCGCATGGTGCAGGAGTTGTTTGAAAGCGTTCAGGGCGGAAACGATCTTTCTGGCGCCCTGAGTCAATATCGAGATGTATTCGGCTCCCTGTCGGATCACATGATAAGGGCAGGCGAAGCAAGCGGCGCGCTCGGGCCTATCCTCAAGCGCCTAGCCCAGTACCTTGAGCAGCGGCGCGAATTTCGACAGGCAATGATTTCATCGATGATCTACCCTGTTATCCTGCTTGGGACCTCTCTGGTTTCGATGGTGGTCCTGCTGGTCTATGTCATTCCTAAATTTGCGCAAATCTTTCACGACCTCAATCAGAAAGTCCCCTTCATCACCCAGGTGATGGTCAATATCGGCGCATGGCTCAAAGAGTTCGGATGGCTGGTTCCGATAGCCGTTGTATTGGGCTTCTGGGGCGGCAAATACCTTCTTCGCCAGCCAAATGTAAGAAGATTTATGGATAAATGCCTGTTCTGGTTCCCATTTTCGCGTTATTTGATCCTGCACAGCGAACTCACCCGCTTCTGCCGAACCCTTGGAACAATGCTCGAGTCGGGGGTCCCCCTTCTGAAGGCGCTCAACCTCGGTCAGGAACTGATAATGAATACCGTTCTAAGGGAGTCGATAGCGCCTCTGCACCAGGAAATAAAAGTCGGGCGCTCGATGAGCAATTTTTTTCGCTCCCAATCCGCTTTTCCGCCGCGATTGGGAACAATGTTGCGCATATCCGAAGAGCAGGGTAACCTCGGAGCCGGCCTGCTCTCTCTATCGGAATATTTTGAAAAAGAACTTCACAGGATGCTTCAGAGGATCATGACCCTCATGGAGCCCCTGGTAATCTTGTTCACAGGCGGACTTATCGCCCTGATTGTAATCAGCATGTTTTCAGCCATCTTTGGAATCAACGACATCAAATTCTAGACGGATGACGGATGACGGAATATCGGAGAACGGAGAACGCAGAACGCAGAACGGAACTCGGAGATCTGAAGATTCCGGCTTCCGTCCTCCGTCCTCGGATCTGCGTTCCCGGTTTTACCCTGATTGAAATGATCGTTGTACTGGTGGTCATTTCGGTTACTTTGGCAGTGGTTGTCCCAAGGGTCGGCTCTAACTGGAAACAGATTGAAGACAGCGATTTTCTTCAGCAATTCACGGAGTCAGTAGAAAGGAGCCGCCTTTTCGCCATGAATTGCGGACGCCCGATCGCATTCAGACTGAATGGGGCCACGCGGGTTTACGGGTCTGACAATCCACCCAGGCAGCCCATACCTCTGAATGCCGAAATATTTTCTGAGAATCTACAGAAGGAGTCGGAAACCGGCGATTTCCTGATAGTTTTTCATCCCGACGGCAGCCTCGTCGGAAATGATTTTGAAGTTGTCTTCGATCACGAGCGCACCTACCACATCTTTATAAATCCACTGTTTGGAAACTTGAGCCTCAAGAGGATTAAGTGACGGGTGAGACAACAGACGCGGAGACAAAAAGCCCGACACGGCGGCGCGGAGACGCGGAGACCAGAGCCTCTCCCCCTCCCCCCTCAGTCTTTAATGCGGCAACGCGGATTCACGCTCATTGAGATGATGGTCAGCCTGGGTATCGGCGCTTTGATTATAGGCGCGACGATGGGGCTCATCTCCGAATGCCTTCGCTATAGGGTCAATTTGAAGGAAAAGTCTTATATCCAGCCCATATTGGAGTCCGCCGCACAGGTCATTCTGGCCGATCCGGTAAAAGCGATGGACGGGTTTGTGAGCCTGGGCGAACTTGAGGGATCTCCTGAGGTGGGTGTTTACCTGCTTCCGGTCCAACTTGAGCAAGAAAGCGTGGGCGGAGGCCAATCCGGCCGATTATACCGTGTGATGCTATACTACAGGTCCGCAAGTATGGATTTTAGTATAATAATTCCCAACAAAGATCCGATGCGGTGAACGGAGCACAGCGTGGTTGATACATGCCGGGCGCCCGATGCCGGAAGTATCCCCCCTTTAGGAAAAGGGGGGCATGGGGGATTTTTAGGAGACACGGTGAAGCTTAAACGCTGGGACAAAACCGGCTTCACGCTGATCGAGCTGATCCTGGCCACGGCTATCTCTGCGCTCGTGGTCGGCATTCTCTCGGTTTGTTTTTCGTTTGCGCTGCGCGTTTGGCAGAGCACTCAGAATCAAAAGCCGGACCATACTTTCCAGTTGGCCGATCTGCTCAATCGCCAACTGGCCGAATGCGATCCAAAGCCCATCAAGTTCAAGGATAGCGTGCATCCCCTGTTTGCCGGGCAATCGAACTCGATTGCTTTTGTAACCACTCACTCCGTAAAGGCCATCTCACAGGGCGTGCCGGTAGTCGCCCGTTACACGTATGATCCAAACTCCAGGGTGCTCAACTATTCCGAGCTTCTGCTGGACCCCTATCATGTGGATTTCATCGAGAGGTTTCTCGCCGGCCGGGCTTCCAGCGAAAAAGAGACAAGAATTCGTGCTTATGGGGTTGAGTTTCCCGAATTCGTTCTGGCCTATGCAGGCAAGGATTCCAGGGAGTTTTTAAAAGCCTGGGATAAAGTGGAAGAATTGCCCGTGGAAGTCCTTCTGAGGTGGAGAGGGAACGATTCGATGGTTCATGCCCGGGTGTGCATGGTGAACGGTTTATTCTCGATCGAGGTTCCAAAGGCGTCGCTCCCGGGTGCCGGAGGAGTTGGCCTGAACACTGGCTTAAACCAATGAATAATATCGCCCGAAGCTTAAGACGGAAGACGGAAGACGGAAGACAGAAGACGAATATACGCTCTCCGTCCTCCATCCTCTGTCCTCCGTACTCTGTCCTCCGTACTCTGTCCTCTGTAAGGGGTGTTGTGCTTATCGCCGTTCTGTGGTGTTGCGCCCTTATCATGTGGTTTGCATTCCAGATAAGCGCTCAGACCCGCCTGATGGGAGAGGACCGGATTCACTCGATACGAGACTCCCAGGCCCTCTATCTTGCCATTGGGGGATGCTATGAAGCCCTGGCGCGGATGGGCCAGGCGCCTCCTCTGCACATGGACCAAACCGCCGATCTTAACTGGCAGCCCGATGGGCGGCCCCGCATAGTCGAGTATAAGAGCGGCATCGCCGTTGTGATTATCGAATCAGAAGAGATCAAGGTAAACGTCAACTCGGTCCAGGAGGTTCAACTCAGGCAGGTGCTTCAAAGAGCCGGCGCAGATGAAATGACTTCGGAAATGCTGGCGGACAGGATACTCGATTTTATCGATGCAGACGATATCACCCGGCCTCAAGGGATGGAAAAAAATGAATATATCAAGGCGGGCCTTAACTACATCCCGTTCAATGGCCCGCTCACCGGCCTGGATCAGTTGCTGCTGGTCCCTGGCGTCAGCCATCAGCTTTTCTACGGCTACGATCGGGGAATAGATGAAAGGATGCGCGAGACCCCCGAAGTTTTTCAGGATATTGTAATTCCGGCCAGGAATTCTCTTTTCAGCCTATTGACCATATACGGCGGCAATGTAAACTTGCCTCTGGACAATGAAGAGCAACAGGAGTCCGTGCTCAAATTGACTTCATGGAAACCGGGAGGCCTCTATCGCATTCTTTCGTTTGGGAAATCGGCGAACGGGCCCCCGAGCGTGGGTATCTGGCTAACGGTGCGCTTCGTTAGCATAGGCGAAAAACCTTACCAGATATTGAGCAGGAAGGTGATGTAGGCAGAGCCTTCAATTCCCTTCACAAGGATCAGTTATGCTAAAAAGCATAATCAGATACAGACCGACCAACCTGCATGTTGTCTATGTGGAACCTATGAGGATAGAGGTCCTGCATGCGCATAGGCACTGGAGGTCGTGGGAAATCGGAGTCGCCGAGCAATGCCGTGTCCCTAAGGGTGAATCGGTTTTCGATCATCTCCAATATCTGAACCTCAAGCCGAAAGGCAGGAAAGGAAGCGCCCTGCTGGCGATGGTGTCGAGCGTTTTCTATTCCGTCCACAGTGAACACTATCCCCTGTCGATTATGGACCAACTCGATGATGCGATCAACTTCGACTGGCAGGAAAACATCTTTCAGGAGCACGACAGGACCCTGCATTTTTCCGGACCGCCGGTTGCGTTGAACCAGCATGTTTCGGTCCCCGTTTTCTCCATTCAAAGGGAGATTTACGACAAACTGAACCAGGCGCTCAATGGAACGCTTTTCCATACCTTCGCCGTGGCGCCGAGCGCGCTGTCGTTTGCAGCTTTGCTGCCGCTGATCGCTGACGGGGGAGAAGAGTGCGAGATCATTGTGCGCGGTCTGGATGACGAGAATCTTGAAGTACATCGCTTCTACCGGGGCGCCTTTTTGGATTCCGCGTTGGTTGGCAAGTCTTTCCAGGGCCTGAAACTCTTTAGCGAAAAGCTCAAATGCAGCGGCAACGAGGAGTGCGAGCCGCACATCCATCTTGTCTGCGCGCCTGGGGAGAGCAATTCTGCCGAAGCTCCGGCAGCAATCTGGGGGAAGGCAGGGTTGCCGGTTAAGGTGCAGGAGGTCACTGAGTCTTTAGTCATCAGTTGGCTTCGCCGCCTGCTCAAACAGGACGCCATTCACACTTTCGATTCCGAAATTCTGTTAAAACCATGGCAGATTCCTCGAATTGCCGCGCCTCTGGCAGCGCTCATTTTCATTTTCGCCATCTATGGCCTCTATCAGTCGCACTCGACCGCGAATATGGTTCAGACCAGCAATCGCCTCAAAGTTCAAATCCATCAGCTCGAAACGCAGTGGAAACCCATCGAACAGATCCAGACGCGTATTACGAAGTTTCAGGAAGATCAGAAAACACTGTCTCAGTTCAAAGGGGAAGACTATCAACTCCTGGAGCTTCTGAGCTTCCTTACCCAGCTCACTCCTGATGATACCTGGCTCAATTATCTCTCACTCCGCCAAGGACAGCTCATTATCAGGGGCGAAAGCAAATCGGCGCTCAAGTATCTCGCCGAGCTGTCGAAAACCGAGGGGCTTAACGACGTCAAATTCGCTTCTCCGGTAACTCGAGACCCCGGGACCGACTTGGAGAGGTTTAACGTCCAGCTTCAATTGGATATGGAGAAGCTGAAGAAAAGTTTCGAAGCGCTGCCGCCGGAAACACCCGGTGGGGTCTTGAGCGAGAGTCCGACTGCCGAGGCGCCCGTCGCCAAAAAAGAACTGCTTGGAGGCTCTCCCCCCCCGGTTGAAGAGCAGGAGGTCGGTGAGACGCCTCAAGAGGGGGAAGCCGCTGGTGAGCAGGTCCCCGAGGAGAGCGCGCAATGAAAGTCAAATTTCCGGAGATCAGAATCTCGGATATCGGGAAACACAGATGGGCGATAGCGGCTTCAGCCACCGTGGCGGTGGCCCTGGCGGCAGCCTATCTTATCCTGATTGCGCCGATAGCGGCCCAGAAAGAGGTGTTTGATGCAAGAATCAAACAGCAGCAGGAACTCATTGCCAAATACAATCAAAAGCTCAAACAGAGCCAAAGCATTCAGGACAACCTCGCAAAGCATGAGGGAGATCTCAGGGAGATGCAAAAAAAGCTCTTCCGGGGGACCGACCCGTACCAGCTCGCCGCTTCGCTGGGAGACCTGCTTTCATCAAAGGGCAGGGCTGACGGGCAGAAGCTGGACATCAAAACCTACCAGGTGCTTGCCAGCAAAGAGTACGGTCTTTACCAGGAAGTGCATCTCAGATTCAATCTCATGACCAATGTCGATGGGCTGCACTATTTTCTCTCCAGGGTCAAGAATTCTGAGTTCGCCATCCTGGTGCAGGAAATCAATATACAAAAAATACAAAGAGCCAAAGGACCTGACCTTGTCGTGAACGTTATTCTTGCAGCGCTCATGGAAAAAGGAGAAAAATCCTGATGTAGCGTCCATCCTGTGTTTCCGGATCGACATGAGCTAAAAAAGCTTTTCGTTTCACTGCCACTTTCAATGCTTCCTTCTTCGGGCTTGTTATCATGTTGCCGATTCATCGATTGTGATATAGTATCGTTCTGCTTGAAAGCGCCAGTCCGTAGTTCTCTGCCTGGGGGGGTCTTTAGATGAGAATACGCCAGTCCATTCTCGCAGTAATACTGGTGATTATCTCTGTTTCATGCCAATCTTCACCGCAGAGACCGGTCGGACGGATGTCGCAGCCACAACCCGCCCAGCCAATGGCGCCGGCCCCTGAAGGCGCTTCTGCTGCGATGCCGGGTGAAATCGATTCGTCCAAGGCTGCCCCTGCTGATAAATTCTCAGAGGAGACGCAGGCCAAGGATGACCAGGGGGCGGTTTCGAAAACAATTGCCCTCGGAGGCAAAACCAAGCCGCCGGGAAAAAAGCCACCAATCAAGTCCGTGATTTCCCCAGTCCAGACGGGACTCTTAAGCCCTTTAACCCAGGAAGTTCCAGCCGGATCGCCCGGGTCTGCGCAGAAGGAAAGGCAGCGAATCGTCCTTAATTTCGAGAAGGCCGATATTGCCGAGGTCACCAACCAGATATTCAGCGATCAGTTGAAGCTCAATTACGTGATGGACCAGACCCTTCAGGGCCGGATCAGCATGTATATCGAGGGTGAGTTTGAAAACGACGAGCTCCTTCAGATGGTGGCGAGGGCCTATGAAGCAAATGGGATTAGCATCATCCCCAAGAAAGGGTTTTATTTCATTCAGCTTGCCCAGAAGGCGGGAGGCGGCGGTCTTCCTGTGGCTAATGCGCAAATGCTGGAAGACGAAAAGGGCACAAGGCCGCTCATAGTAATCTACCGGCTCCGATTCATGGATCCCAAGCAGGCGATCAGCCTGATCACCCCTTTTCTGACCCCCGGAAGAAAGGTCATTGCCGAGTCGCTTACCAACAGCCTTATCTTTGCTGAAGATACCGATAACGCCCGCGTCCTTGTCAATCTTCTCAAGACGATTGATATAAATGTTCTTCAAGAAGTCAGCATGGAGATCGTTCCCGTTACCTCGATAGCTCCCCAGGACGCCGTTCAGGGGATGGAATCTCTCATGAGCAAGCTTGGCGGGTTCAAGGATAGCGCCATCAAGACCAGCCTGGCGCTTATACCTCTGAACAACTTCAAGGGCGTGCTGGTGATGGCTCAGAACCCCGAACTGCTCAAATCGGCGCGGCAATGGATACAGGCCCTGGATGTGCACGGGTTAGGGAATCAGCAGGAAATCTATGTGTACTTCGTCCAGAACGGCCTGGCGCGAGACATTGCCCAGATCGTGGGCTCGGTGCTCGGGATTGGAGGCGGCGGAGGGATGGGACAGCAGCTTGTGCCGTCCGGGCGCTCCGCAACCCGCAGCTCCTTCGGTTCGTCTAATTTCGGCGGCGGCGGCAGTTCATTCGGCGGCGGCGGCAGCAGCTCATTTGGCGGCGGCAGTTCCCTCGGCGGGGGGACCGGGTCAGCCACGGGCGGCACGGGTGGGGTTTCCGGAAGTTCGTATGGTAGCACGTCTTCCCGGACCTCGAGCGCTACCGGCGCCGTGGGAGGCAGCACCGGCGCGGGTGCGGCGGGAGCAGGCGCGCCAGGGAAGCCCGGTGGGATATTTACCGGTGAGGTGATGATAATTCCCGACGAGGTCAATAACGCAATTGTCATCCGGGCAAACGCGGTCGATTATGGAAAGATAAAAAAGACGATCGAAACCCTCGATATTCTCCCCAGGGCCGTTTTGATTGAGGTGTTGGTCGCCGAAGTGCAGTTGACCAAGGACTTCAGCTACGGGCTGCAATATTATTTTCAGAGTCATCCCAGCACTAACGCCGGTTACAGCCTTTCTTTCGGTGGACTGTCCAATACGGCGACCACAACTACCAACACATCCGGCGGCACCTCGCCCGCGGCCGCTACCGGCCAATTTCCCCTTAATATCGGGAGTGTGGCAGGCTCAGGGCTCGGCCTCGGATGGGTCGCCAATTCACAGAACCTCGCGGTGCTTTTGAGCGCTCTGGCCGACAAGACCACCATTAACGTGCTTTCCACACCAACGCTGCTGGCGACCGACAACAAGGAGGCAACCATTAGCGTTGGCGGAAGAACACCGATTCCGACTGGTTCAGTTACCGGCTCCGTCACGGGGTCCGACATTTTCAGCACGATCCAGTACGAGGAAACCGGCGTCATCCTCAACATCACTCCGCACATAAATGCTGGAGGCCTGGTCAGGCTCGAATTGGAACAGACGATTCGACGGACCGGCGCGAGCGTTACTGTCGGCGCCGGGAATACCGCGCCGACTTTCACCGAGAGGAACATAAAGACCACTCTTCTTGCCCAGAACGGCTCAACGGTGGTAATCGGCGGAATAATCGACTCATCGAACACAGTCGGAAAAACTGGAATCCCCTATCTCCAGGACATACCCCTGCTCTCGCCTCTTTTCTCCGCCAGGAATACCAATCTGGCGCGTACCGAACTCCTGGTGGCGATTACTCCGCACGTAATCAACCAAAGAGGTTCGGAAGCGCCCATTGAACTCCTCCAGAAACTCAATAACTTGAAGCAGCAAGTAGGGCGGTGACAGAGGACGGGAGAGAGTGACGCGGGGAGGGAGAGATGGGGAGAAGGGGAGGCCCGGTGATCAAATGCAGGCGATCCCTGATGCCGATAAGCTCGACAAGCAATACGAAGGCATACAAGGCAAGTTAATCCAAATGCTCAGCCATCCCGATCAGTGGTGTATCCGCTGAGCGCCCTCACCTGACCGCGTCTCCGCGTCAGTCTTTTTCTCCCCGCGTCACCCCTTCCCCGCGTCCCCGCGTCAATCTTTACCGGTCCATCTGCGCGCGATTTCAAAAAGGGTCCTTACCCCGAAGCCGGTTGCCCCCTTTGGAGAAAAGCCGGTGTCTTTGTCGGTCCATGCGGCGCCGGCAATATCGAGGTGCGCCCAGGGGATTTCCTTGGGTACGAACTGTTTGAGAAACATTGCCCCGATGATCGCCCCGGCGCTGCGGTCCCCAACGTTTTTCATGTCGGCCACATCGCTCTTCAAAGCCTCGAAGTAAGAGTCCCACAGAGGCAGCGGCCAGAATCTTTCCCCAATTGAGGCTCCGATCTGCTGAATGGAGCGGACCAGCCCTTCGCAGTTGCCCAAAACTGCGGCGACATCCCTGCCAAGAGCGATGATGCTCGCCCCTGTAAGGGTGGCGATATCGACCATGAGCGCGGGTTTGAAACGGTCGGCGGCGTAGGCCAGCGCATCACAGAGCACCAGCCTGCCTTCAGCGTCGGTGCTTATGATTTCGACCGTCTGCCCCGAATAGGAGCGGAAAACGTCTCCGGGCTTATAGGCCCGTCCGCCGGGCATATTTTCCGTGCAGGGCAGTATGCCCGCCACTCGCCTCACAAGACCGGTGCGGCCGATCGCCTCGAAGGCGCCCAAAACGGATGCGGCCCCAGCCATGTCCTGCTTCATTTCTTCCAGCTTATCTCTGGGTTTGAGCGAAATGCCTCCCGTGTCGAAGGTGATGCCCTTGCCGATGAAAACAATCGGAGGATCGTTTTCGGTCCCGGGCGGCGCATGATCCAGGACGATGACAAAAGCGGGTTCGGAGCTGCCTTTGGCGACTGCGTCAAAGACCCCCATGCCCATGGATCGCGCCGAATCCAGGTCGATTATTTCGATTTGGAACCCGTATTTTGCGGCAATTTCGGATGCTGTTTCGGCAATAAATCCGGGAGTCACACGGTTGGCCGGAGATATGGTCAGGTCTCTGGCGAGCACGATCCCGGCGACTTCAGCCTGGGCCAGGGCGGCAGTTTCCCGCAGGACGGGGCCCGGTTCGGCGTCGCAAACAAGCAGAATGGACTCGGTGCTTTGCGGGACATCCGAGTTTTTGGTCTTCATCGCATTGAAACGATGAAGCCCGGCCATCGCGCCGGTCAGACCCTCTCGCAGCAGACTCTCTATGGTGCATGAAGACGACTCGCAGGGGAACCCTTCGAGGGCCGATACTGGAATCCCCGGCTTATTTATGCCCATGTCGCGGCACTTTCTCAGAGCGAACGCGGCGGCGTTTTTCAGCTTTTCGATTTCGAACTTTTCCGCCGGGCCCAGACCCGCAAGTATGACGCGCTGGACCCCCGCGTCACAGGCAGGCGCATAAACGACGGCCACCTCAGAGGGCTTGCCTTGAAAGTCGGGCAACGCAGCGGACACAGCGAGCCACTTTCCAACATCTTCCAGAAATCCCCTCAAGCCCGGAAGATATTCGTTGGACTTCTCGAAAACAAAGAAGACCAGGGCATCGGCCCGCCACTCATTACGGGGAGCAATTCGCCATTCAATCTGCATGCGTATTCCAATACCTGATATCGATCTCCATATCAACTTTTCGATCCTACTTAAAAATAATAATTCGAGAAAGAAATTGACAAAAAAAAGCATCCGGGGATAGGTAAAAGTTTCAAGTTCTGTTCACCCTTTTACTATTCAGCGATAGAGGAGAATGACCTATGACCCAACGAGTCTTCAACTTCAATCCCGGACCGGCTGCCCTGCCCCTCGTTGTGCTCGAGCAGGTGAAGGTGGAAATGCTCGATTTTCAAGGCTCAGGCATGTCGGTGCTGGAAATAAGCCATCGGTCCAAGAGTTTTGAGAACGTTCTCGAAAGCGCCATTCAGCGGGTCCGGCGCCTGCTCGGCCTCGACGACAGCTATGAGGTCCTTTTCATTCAGGGAGGCGCCAGCCTCCAATTCTCCATGGTTCCGATGAACCTTGCGGTTGCCGGCAAGCCCGTCGATTACGTGAATACCGGGACCTGGTCGACCAGGGCAATAAAGGAAGCCCGCGCATTGGGCAAAGAGGTGCGTGTGGTCGCAACCTCCCAGGAGATGGAGTTCACCTTTATTCCTGAAAAGGTCCCTCTCAATCAGGATGCATCCTATCTGCACATAACCTCGAACAACACTATCCGAGGCACCCAGTGGAGAAGTTTCCCGGGCCCGGGCGCTGCTCCTCTGATCAGCGACATGTCCTCAGACATATTCAGCCGAAGGTTCGATCCGCGCCCCTTCGGGCTGATTTACGCAGGGGCGCAGAAAAACATCGGTCCTGCGGGGGTTACCCTGGTCATTATTCGCCGGGACATGCTGGAAAGAGTTCCCAAAGAACTTCCAACGATGCTCAAATACACGACCTATTCTGAAAATAAATCGCTCTACAACACACCGCCCTGCTTTTGTATCTACGTATGCGAACTGGTGCTCAAGTGGATTGAACAGACCGTCGGAGGTCTGGACCTCATGGAGAAGATAAACGACGAGAAGGCCGGGATGCTCTACGATTTTATTGACGGTCAGGACTTTTATCGGGGAACGGCCAGACCGGATTCGCGCTCCCGCATGAACGTCACCTTCCTGCTGCCTGAGGCCGAGTTGGAGAAAGAATTTCTCGCAGGGGCGGTTGAAGCCGGATTGTCCGGGTTGAAAGGGCACCGTTCGGTCGGCGGCTTGAGGACGTCCATCTATAATGCGGTTACCCTCGAGGCGGTCAGGGCGCTTGTCGATTACATGAAATATTTTGCCGCAAAGCACGGATAAACGCTCATAAGACTGGACGAATGCCTTCACAGAGATACAGGTCACAGAGGAGAGACACGATGACGCAGGGAGACGGAGACACTGTGACACGGAGACAAAACCCTCACCTCGCCGCCCCATCTCCCCTTCCCCCCATCTGTCTTTTCTCTGCACCTCTGTGGTGGAATTCTTCGTGGTGAACCGCTGTATTCACGCGGCGGACAAACCCCGCACGCTCATCTATTTGAAGCTGGTCCTTATGGCTGTGTTCTGGGGCGGGACCTTTGTCGCCGGACGTATAGCCTCCCGTGAGGCCGGCCCCTTTTCGGCCGCCTTCCTCAGATTTGTTGTCGCATCCATTTTTCTTCTCATTTTCGTACTGAGATCGAACGGCAGGACGGACGCAAGGGTGCTCTTCGCGCCGGGTAAATTCTTTTTACTGCTCCTGATGGGCCTCACGGGTGTTTTTGCCTATAACGCCTTCTTTTTCTCCGGCCTCAAGACGGTCACCGCCGGCCGCGCCTCCTTCATTATCGCCGCAAATCCCGCTTTCATCGCGCTTTTTTCTGCGCTGCTCCTCAAGGAAAAGCTTGGCCTCGCCAGAGCGGGAGGGATTTTCATTTCTTTCGCCGGGGCGGCGGCAGTCATTTCGAAAGGCTCTCTTGCGGCGCTGTTGCAAGGCAGGCTGGGGGGTGGAGAGCTTTACATCCTGGGGGGTGTTGCAAGCTGGGTGTCCTATTCCCTGCTGGGCAAAAAGGCCATGAGGAATGTGTCGCCCCTGGCGGCGGTGACCTGCTCCTGCGTAATGGGTACCGTATGTCTGCTCGCGCCCGCCCTTTACGAAGGACTTCCGTCACAAATCACAGCCTTTTCCTCCTCCTTCTGGCTTGCAATCCTCTACCTCGGCTTCTTCGGGTCGGCTCTGGGATTCACCTGGTATTACGAGGGCATACTTGCTCTGGGGCCTGCCAGGGCAGGGGTCTTTATCAATATCGTTCCAATCAGTTCGGCGATTCTGGGCTTTCTGCTCCTGCACGAGACCATCGACATTTCACTGGCCTTGGGAGCAGTCCTGATTCTCAGCGGGGTCTACGTAACGAATTACAGTTTTAGGAATTGATGTCTCACGCGAAACCGCGGAGCAGGCAAGCAATACGAAAAATTGGGCCATATTTCGCCTCACCGCGCCCCCGCGTCTTCGCGTGGACGTTTTCAGGGGAAGTCTCTTCCGGCCTCAGATAGGCTCCGGTTTGTGCTTATCCGGGTCGAAAGGCTCTTTTTCCTTGTGCTTTAGACCTTCATGACCGATATCGAGATCGAGGACCCCGCCAGGTTCCCCCGCAGAGTCGGAAAAACCGACTGCGACACTCTCCTCGTCGACGGACTCGCGATTTCGGCGGCGCCCGGCCATGATTGCATACAGCACCAGGCCTAAGCCAACCACAGAGGTAGCCGAAAATAAGAGGGTCAGACAGAATCGGGCCATACATAACTCCTCGGCATGATGTTCCACCGGTTACCAGGATAGATTTTCACCTCGACTACATAGTAGCCCCGGTCAGTCGAGTACATGACCGGGTGATACAACGAGTACATCGTCTCAAGCTTTAAAACGGCGCCCTGCTGTGAGTTGATATTCCTCGAAAGAGTGAAGTGAACCCTGCTCTCCACCTGTCCGACACGCCGCACGTTCACCCTTATTTTATCACCCGCATGCACCTGCGCCACATTAAGTCCGCGATGCCGCCCCGGATCGAAATTGAACCTGATCACAACAGGCTGCGCGCGGTGAGCCGGATGCGTCTTGCTCGCGTAGCGCTCCGATTTTGATTTGTGGTGGGCATGCTTTCGCTTCTCATTGAATTTTGGCTTTCGAGTTGTCTTATCGTCCTGCGAGATCTCGCTCCGCATCTGAAACAGGGGGGGCCGGTGTTTCCCAACTTGCTCCTTTTGCTCCTGCTTCGGATAACGGCGCTCGCCTTCGCCTACCTGCGGGACTGGGACCGGTTTTTCGGCCGCAACGTCTCCGGATGGGGGTTGCTGTCCCTGACCGGCGCTCTCCTTGAGGTCTGCCGGGCTGGTTTTGGTCCCGGGTTCCACCCCGGGTTGAGAGGTCGGTACAGCAGCCGGCGAAGTTTGGTCCACCGGGGCCTGGCTTTGTTGGCTGGCTGCCGGCGCCGGTTCGAGTGTTTCCTCTTTGGTGGGCTGAGTCACCCCGGTCTGCAAAAGACCCAGACCTGTAACGCCAATGACAAGAATAACCGTTCCAATGCCGATAATGGCCCTGCGGTTTATCACGTTAGTCCTCCCCTCCAGGAAAAGTTATCGAAAAGATTGAATCCTTGTTTATTTGAACGCTTAGACGGTTGCCCGACTATTTTAGTCGACAAGAAAAGGCGCGGGAAGCGGTAAGTGAAAATCAACAGGTCAACAAAAGTCTGTCTGCCGCCTCCTCGCGCTCCAGTGACGAACCGTTCATGTTGGAATCGCAGTAAACCATATCGCCGGCGCCGGCAACCCAGGTTACGCCTATGGCTGCTCCATGCTTCCCGCCTTCCTGAATTGCCGCTCTTCTATTTTGCTCCCGCTCTCAGGAGCAGTTTTTTAACTTGGCGGTGGCCGCCCTGGGAGGCAAGCAACAAGGCGGTCCGGCCGTTTTTGTCTTTCGCATTGGCGAGGGCCTTCTTTGCGAGCAGCAGCTTCACGACTCCGGTATAGCCGTCCTTTGCGGCAAGCATCAGGGCTGTTTGGCCTTTGTTGTCCATGGCGTTGACGTCGGCCTTTTTTGCGAGCAGCAACCGCACTACCTCCACGTGGCCATACATGGAAGCATGCTGCAACGCTGCTGCGCCGTCCTTGTCTTTGGCGTTGACCTCGGCCCCTTTCGCCAGCAGCGCCTGAACTATCTCGGCGCGGCCGTTTCGGGAGGCGAGCATCAGGGTGGTAATGCCGTTATTGTCCTTTACATTTACTTGCGCCCCCTTGGCGAGCAGCAATTCCACGGCCGCCCGGTGGCCATCCGGGGTGGCAAGCATCAGCGGGGTCGCTCCGTCCTCCTTGGGGGAATTGACTTCAGCGCCTCTGTCGAACAGCGCCTTTACGACATCCGGGAAGCCCTGCATGGAAGCGATCATCAGGGCGGTGAAACCTTCATTCATCCGGGCGGGGACCTCAGCACCCCTGTCAAGAAGCGCCAGCACGACCTGGAGGTTGCCGTTTCCGGAGGCGACCATCAGCGCGGTTTCACCGTCGTTCGCCCTGGCATTGACCTCGGCCCCCTTGTCAAGCAGCGCTTCGACGATATCGCGATCGTCATTCATGGAAGCGGCCATCAACGCGGTCCGGTCGTCGTTCCTTTTGGCATTGACCGCTGCCCCCTTGCCGAGCAGCAGCGTGACCACGTCCCGGTGACCGGCCTGGCATGCGAACATGAGCGCGGTGTAGCCCTCCTTCTCTTTTGCGTCGATCTCGGCCCCTCCCTCGATCAGCGCTTCGGCGATATCGAGGTGGCCGTCCTCGCAGGCAATAATAAGCGGGGTGTAGCCGTCCCTGTTAGCCGCAGAGGCCTTGGCCCCTTTGGCGAGGAGCGCCTGCACGACCTCCAGGCTGCTGTTCTGGGAGGCCGCCATCAGCGCGGTTTGGCCGTCATTGGCCTCCGCATTGACATCGGAGCCCCCGGCGAGCAGCGCTTCCACAATCCTGGCATAGCCCTTCATGCAGGCAAAGATCAGCGGGGTTGCGCCGTTATTGGCCCTCGAATTGACATCGGCCCCCTTGTCAAGAAGCGCCTGCACGATCTCCAGGTGGCCATACCGGGAGGCATGCGTATCTAGGTGGCCGTACCGGGAGGCAAGCGTCAAAGCGCTGTCGCCGTGGTCGTCCTTGGCGTCGATCTCGATCTCCTTTGCGGCGAACAGGGCCTGCACGACGTCGGGGTGGCCATATTGTGAGGCAAGCATCAAGGCGGTCGATCCTTCCCTGTCTTTCACATTGACGTTGGCCCCATTGGCGAGCAGCGCCTGCACGACCCCTGCGTGGCCCCTGAAGGAGGCAGTCGTCAACGCAGTAGCGCCGTCGCCGCTGTTCTTGGCGTTAACATCCGCCCCTCCGGCGATCAGCGCTTCCACGACCTCTTTATAGCCGCCCCAGGAGGCTGCTGACAACGCGGTCCAGTCGTCCATGTTGGCTGCATTGACCTCAGCCCCCTTGTCCAGCAGAACTTTGACGATGTCGCCGTACCCGTTTTCGGAGGCAATCATCAATGGGTTTATGCCCCTGCTGTTGGCGGCTTTGACATCGGCCCCCCTGTCAATCAGGGCCCTCACCGCCTCGATCTTGCCGCTCTGGCATGCGAGCATCAGCGCAGTCCAGCCCGACTTGTCTTTGCCATTGACCTTGGCCCCCCTGCCGATCAGTCGCTGGACCGCAGCCATATCGCCACGCATTGCCGCCTGGCTCAAATCTTCATTAACTCCGGCGATCGCGCCGGCCGCCCACAGCAGCACTGAGACCGCCGTCACCGTTGCCGCAATTTTCAACCTGAAGCCCCCGGAATACATCTTTTCAACCCCCATTCACACAAGACCCCTGGGTTTTATCTTCCAACGATTGCCTGGATATATTTTCATCTCGATGTCATAGCCGCCCTGCCTCGAGGGGCGTGGAGATTGAACCGCCCGGCCGTGAGGGTAATCGGCCCCAAGCTTCAAAACGGCGCCTTCCTTTGAATCGAGCTTCCTTGTCAGGGCGACTCCAAAATCCCTGTCAGCCGTCAACGCGATCCGGTCTTTGTCCTGTATCGGGGCGACAAACGTCCGTCCGGACCCGGTGCTCCACTCGCGCCACACGCGGGTCTCGAAAGTATTCGGAACAGCGAAAGCGAGATGGATCCCCAGGTTCGCTTGCCCTAAGCGCCGCACTCTCACGCTTATAGTATCACCGAAATGCACCTGCGCCACATCGATTTCGCGCTTTTCCGCCGGATCGAAATGGAAGCTGATCACCACCGGCTGTAACGCTTCGGGTGACGGGCGACGCGGCGCTTTGCTCACGGCAGGCGATGGATCTCGGGCCGTCCCGGCGCCAGGTCCTGCTGTCCCCTGTGGCGCCTTCTGGGCCTGTTCACCGCCTTTAACCGCCTGCGGGACCGGATTCGCCTTTTGTTGAGTCGCCAGGTCTCCGGACGTTAGTCCGTGCCCGCCAGATCCATTTCCCTCCGAGCGTTGATTTATCGTCCCGGAAGCATCCCCGGCGAGGACGGCGGGGCGGGGCGTCCGGGGTCCCTCCCCGGATCGAGGCGCCGGGACCTGCCCGGTTTGACTCCCTGGTTCAAGAGTCTGTTTGATGCTGTCCGCAGGCTCAGGAAGCTGCCTTAGCTTGAGGCCTGCCTGACCCCTGGAACCTTCCTGAGAGGGGACTTGCGGGTTTACATCGAGCAAGCCGGTCTGACCTTTGGACGCCGGCTGGTAAACCACCTCTGTCTGCAAAAGGGCCAAGCCTGCTAGGCCGATAACCAGAAGAACTAATCCAAATCCTATAACGACGTTGCGCTTTATCAATCGATTCCTCTCTCCCTGTTTGGCCGAATCATTCAACCTCTATCCTGATTCGCTTAAATACGTAAAATAAGTCCTTTTTGCAAGCGTTCACCGCAGCATTTCATGTCCCTGCGGGCTGCCCTAAACGGTGAAAAGGACCGTAGGTGGGGCGCCAGGCGCAAGCGGAGCGCAGCCCACCAGGCCTTTTCGAAGCAGAAGTGAAAACCGTGCCGGAGAGGGAGGGATACGTGGACAAGAGCATGGTCTGGTCCCTCCCTAGGCCTGGCGCAGCTCACCGTCCTTTACTAAACGCCGGGACCTTCCTCTGCATGGACCGCCTGCTTCCCGCGGGTGAACATACCCACGGCAAACAGAACGCCGGCGCTGACAAAAA
>PLSV01000389.1 GCA_003165235.1 Syntrophobacteraceae bacterium | reverse complement strand
GGGGGTGGTCCAGGGGGCTGAGCCACAAAGTCTCCTTGCTGTGGGGGTGGTGGGGGGGTTGGTCCAGGGGGTCCAGGGGGTCGGGGAGGTTGGGCGTATGCTGCGCTCACCAATAGAGTTACTACTGCTATGCAGACGACCACAGAATCAATTAGTTTTCTCATTTTCTTTAGCCTCCTGTCTTTTTCAAAAACTCAATGGCTGTTGACCGGAATTATGCAGTGTTCCTTGCAGTCCCACGTGTCTTGGACCTCATTTGGACAAGCCCAAACCTTGATCAATGTCTTCATTGGCTTCATCTCTACCTTGAGAAAATCTCCTTGGGCAGGTACAAAAAACGGCCAAACCGATCCTTTCCCAGAAAGTTCAAACGGTAGAGTCAAAATGTGTCTCTTGAGTCAATGCCATTGGGGCTAGAGCCCGCCTACGCTTTGCCGTATCTCAATTTAAGGTTGCCTCCTTACTTGCTCCCCAGTCGGTAAGGATTGAGCCATCACCCGAGTGTATATTTATGTCTGCGATAACCCCTTTCTTCAGAGTAAGTTCAACCTTCCATTCACCATCTTTACCCAATCGGGCGGTAGCCACCTCCAGGTTTGGAATAGCTTGCCGCACTCTGTCCACCGCTTGTTCCGGGTTAGTGGAAACCTGTTCAACAAAAATCCTCTGTCCTTTCGGCATGATCTCGCCGCTGGCAGGGTTCAGTTCCACTTTGGATACAATTTTGCCCTCCAGGACTAGAGCCACGTTCATTGTTTTGTCCCCCCTCGGGCCTGTCTTGACCCAATATTTGCCTGCGGCCAACTTAGGTAAGACGTCCTTAACGATGTTTACCGCCTGTTCTGCCGTAACCGTCGGCGTAAAAAGGGCGCCATCTTCTTTGTCTTTTTTTGCCGTCACTGGCGAGGCAAAAAAAAGCAAAACTGCTGAGACCAGACAAATGCTTCCCCTTACGAGACCGATGGTGTTTTTCGTTGTCTCTTTTCTCCTTGTTGTCATGATGTCACGACCTTTGAGTCACTTGGCTCTACTTTCTTTAACGACGCCTTCAACAGGCGGTGAAGGACTACCTTCGTCCTGTCAGTAATAGTAGTCACGGAAGATTACCGGAACATTGCTGGAAGATTACCTTTTTGAAAGGTTGAGAAATTTGCGGTGACGGGGGCAAGAGAGGCGGGGCGACAGTATCATCTGTTTTGTGGTAGAAAAACCACGAATGTGGACCCGTGACCCGGTTCACTGAACACTTCTACCCGGCCCTTGTGCGCCAGGACGATAGCTCTCACAAAACTTAAGCCAAGACCTAGCCCACGCTGAGACCGACTCGTGTCACCTCGATAGAGACGATTCCATATTTTGGGGATTTCTTCGGGATGGATTCCTATTCCCTCATCCCTGATGGCAACAACAATTCTTTCATCCTTCTTTTGAATGTTTACATCCACTCTTCCTCCGTCAGGCGTGTACTTGATGGCGTTGTCAATAAGGTTCCCTATCGCCTGTTGTATCCTACCGTGATCTGCCGTCAAATAGAGTTCCTTCGGGCATGCAAAATGAATGCTGATGTTCTTGTCCTCCGCAACATAATTGTATAGCTCCAAAACGTCGGACACGAGGCGCGAGATGTCTATGGGGTCAGCTTCGAGTTTCATTGTCCCCGTTTCTGCCTCGGCTATGTCCAAAAGAGTGTTCAGCATCTTGATCAGCCGCTCTGATTCTTCCATACAATCCGACAAAGCTTCTTGATAAACCTCGGGATCTTGAGGCGACTCTAAGGCCAACTCTGCCTTGCCTCGCAATCTCGTCAAAGGCGTCCGTAAATCATGAGCCACATTGTCCAAAGATTCTTTCATTCGCCTATTCAAGTCTTCGATCTGTTTGCGGACAAGGTTTTTATGAGCGAGAAAAGCACTGAGCACGAAAGAAGCCACTGCAATAATCCCGCCCAGCATCATGGCGACTCGTCTGTAGAAGATTTCCTGTCGCAGGTTTTTCTCCCGTCGTCTCAATAGCCTTTCCTCCTCGTCCCGCATTTGGCCCACGATCTCACGGATACTATCCATGAGAATCTTTCCTTTGCCCGTGAGGACTACCTGAAGTGCAGCTTCGAGTCCTTTCTCCTTACGTAACGAAATCGTTTCTTGCAGTTCGTCAAATTTTTTCTCAATGAGAGACTGAAGCTTTGCGATCCGTAATTGTTGTTTCGGATTATCCGCCGTCAACTCCGATAGGCTTTCGATTTGCTCGCCGGATTCATCCACTGCTTCATAGAATGGCTGCAGGTAGCTATATTGCCCCGTAAGAATATATCCTCGCTGCCCCGTTTCTCCATCCTGCAAGATGGACAAAGTTCGTTGCAGTCCTTGAATAACTTCATGGGTGTGGATCAGCCAATTGTGGGACCCGGTGTATCTAATCTCATTATGGTAACCCGCCATTACAATGATGGCGATAATTGAAAATCCCACCCCAAAGCCGCTCCAGGTTATAGATTTCTCATGAGACCGAATCATGTGGATCACCTTGGCGAATCTGTTATCCGAGTTGCATGAGGCGTTGAGGAGACCTTAACGGCTGGGGCGAGAAGCTGGGGGCTGGTGTATGGACGAGTCGTTCTTTGACCGTGTCCCGGCATTTGATCTCCTCTCTAAACATTGGCGAATTCTGTCCCACCAAGCCAAAGACATCGAATAGTGCGAGTATCAGTCGAAGACTGAAATGGCTCCCTACCAGTACAAAATGCGCTAAGCATATTTGAGAACATAACCCACTCCCCGCACCGTGTGAATCAGCTTTTTCTCAAAATCCTTATCCACCTTGCTTCTCAGCCTGCATACCAACACGTCAACCACGTTGGTCTGAGGGTCGAAGTCATAGTTCCAAATATGCTCCATAATCATGGTCTTGGACACAACCCGCCCCTTGTTCCGCATGAGGTATTGCAATAGGGCGAATTCGCGAGTCTGTAAATCTATTTTCTTCCCAGCTCGAACGATCTCTCGCGTGAGAAGGTTTATACTCAGATCTCCCAACGCAAGACTGTTGGGCGGATCAGTCACGGTGGCTCTGCGTATTAGCGCCTGCACACGAGCCAAGAGTTCAGAAAAGGCAAAAGGCTTAACAAGGTAATCATCGCTTCCTGTCTGAAGCCCTTTCACCCGATCATCTACCGAGTGTTTGGCACTCAAGATAATCACAGGGGTATTGATCTTTTGACGCCGAATTTCCTCGATCAGACTCAAACCGTCTCGTCTGGGCAACATGATATCGATAATCGCCGCATCGTAAGGCTCTGTAAGAGCGAGTTGAAGTCCATCTTCACCATTGGTGGCATAGTCCACTGCAAAGCCCGCCTGTTTGAGTCCCTTCGTGATTAAGGAAACGATCTTTTCATCATCTTCCACGATGAGAACCCTCATGGTTCGCGTCCTCTTTCCTTCGTCAACTCTTCCATAACTTATGCATGAATGCTCTCCTCACATGTCTGATCGCCCTTTCTCACTATCATCATTCCACGGGGTCGATCATCCCACAGGGTCGGCCGAGGGTAACATCTCGCTAATTAAAGGCTAGTTTTCCAGAAATAGACGCTTTTTCTGCTTAGAAGGCCATTTCGGCATCGAAATCATTGCTGTAAGAAGCCTGGCGTTCGTGGAGGCTGGATTCGTTATCCGTTTGGAAAATCCTGCCGCACTTAGCTTTCGGAACCGGAAAGGTCTGCAAAGCCTTTGAGTTTCCGCACGGCGCCGGGAGTCGGGTTCATTTGTCTCTGACTCTGTCTTGCCGGTAATCCGGCTTTCGCTTCATATGCATTAACGCATCTCTCTCCGGATATCTGCCAGCGCATTTTCTGCTGCAACCCCTTTAGTTTGTCCCGCCTTCCATAAAGAATACCGCCTCTCGGCTTCCTCAAGCCCTATTATGTCAAGGTCAGTCAATGGCGCGCCACTGGCCGTAGCCGGCAGTCTTTCGGCCGGCAACTCTCGTTCTTCAACAGAAAGCAATCTGGCCTGCTTCTCAATTTCCCTCATTAACGCTGTCATAATTCGTCCTTCTTCGACAATGTCGATTGCCTCGCTCCGCTAACTGGATTATGCACATTGAAACTCGGCTTAGCAATTGGAAAAGCGCAACGACAGTTTGGCTTTTATAAGCGAGTCCCACAAAAAAGCGGAACCCTTCCGGGTTTGGAGTAAAGAGGGTAGAAACCGGAATGTGCGGCTGTCACCTACTCACCTATTCACCATCCTAGTTGAAATTGAATTGGAAATATGCTGTGGGTCTGTCATAATGCGTAATATGCTTGGATGCATACCTGCATATCTTTTGATCGAGGTGGTTTTCTCATGAACGAACCGTTTCTTTTGGCTCTCGCCAATCCTGAACCTTCCCCCGGGGGTGGATCTGCCGCTGGTTACAGCGCGTGCCTGGGGGTTGCCCTTGTAAAGAAGATCATTCACCTGGAACTGTTGCGCTCAAGAGCTTCCCGCGAACGCACATCCCTATGGAAAAATTTGCTGGAGCAGGCGAATGAAATGGAGCAAAACCTCGAACAACTCATCGAAGAAGACGGAAGCGCCTATCTGGAATTTGTCGAAGCACGAACCGATTGCGGGAGGAAGAATTTCGCCGCTGCACTGGAAAGGGCCGTTGAATGTCCCGTCAAGATCATGAAACAGTCCAGTGAGGGGATGGGACTTATCGCGGAAGTGGGAAAGAGTTGCGCGCGGCATCTTATCTCCGATCTGCTCGTTTCGGGAGAGACTTTTATGGCCGCGGTCAGAGGGGCCTACCACATCGCGTGGGCAAATATATGCCTGCTCCCCGGAAATTCGCCGCAGCACCCGGTCATATCCGTCGGGGAGATCAGTCTGCTGGAACGAACTTGCAAGGACAAGCACGTGATGGTGGAGGAACAGTTGAGGGCCAAGATAAGGGGCGAGACCCTGAATCGATAAAGCCGGCCTCACCTTGCGTGCGCTGCTCCGAAAAGGCGTACCCGTTCACCACGGCATTTCATGTCCCGGCGGGCTGCCCCAAACCGTGAAAAGACCCATAAAATAGACCCGTAGGTGGGGTGCCGGGCGTAAGCGAAGCGCAGCACACCACGTCTTTTCGAAGCAGTGCTTCATGTCGCTGGCCGTTTCTGTTAATACGGTGAAATTCTCCGGCGTTACCTGTAAATCCTGTCTTAAGAAGCTTTTCTCTGTGAAACCAACATCGAGTTTTTGAAATTTTGTCGAGATTTTCAGTCCAGGCAACTGTTTTTGCTCAGCGTCTCTGTGGTGAATTCCTTTTAGTTTTTTGGTTTCGGGAAGCCCAATGGGACAGAGATGCTGCGGTCAGGTTCCCCTCGATGCAGGATGTCCACAACGATCCTTCGGGTCTCGTTTTCTCTCAGCTTGAGTCTGTTTTCGGCGAAAAGCCCGATGCATTTGGGATAGATTGAGCATTCGAGCTTCATCCCTTTCTTCTTGACCGAATCAATCGTATCATCCGGTTCGATTTTGAAGGCATCCTGGTCGATTATCGGCCCGGTATCCACCCCATAATCGACAAAATGCACCGTGCAGCCGGCAACCTTGCAGCCGTAGCGAAACGTCTGCCCGTATCCGTCTATGCCGGGGAAGGCTGGACATATTGTTGCGTGCAGGTTCATTATCCTCGGAACGGTGGACCCGTAATTGATTTTTTCTATAAAGTACGGACTCAACTTCCGGACAAAACCGGCCAAAACCAGGAGGTCCAAAGGATGTGGAGCCATTTGGCGAAGCATCTGCTCCTCAGCCATCACACGCATTTTCAGGCGAAACACCAGATTTTCGGGCGAGGCGTCGAAAACCTTCTGTCTTGTCATTATGTGATCGAAATCGCAGTCAGCCGGCAGTTGAATGGCTTGCGGCTCCAGGCGATACCGTTGCCTGAGTTCCGTATAGTCAACGACAAAGGCGGGTATGCCGTGCTGTGAGGCCCTGGTGAGGGCATTGGCGTCAGGGTTATCGGAACACACGAAGGTGACCCTGCCGTTTATCAGGCCCGTTTCGCACGCATCTATGACAGCCTGCAGCTTGGTCCCTTTGCTCGAAACCAGCACACCGATGTGGATACCCTCGGACATAATCGATCTCCAGTCTTTCAAAGCCTCTTCACCCGGTATCACATCGGTGGGCCGAACGGCGCCGGGCAAGAGACGCCAAAATACCGGCTGAACTCCCATGGCCGCATCCACGGCCCCAGGTTCACGATACGCCTGCGCGAGCAGAGCAGCATCGCATAATGAGGCAAAGATGCGGGCCTCCTCGGAAATAGTGGCGAGACATATCAATCAATTCTTCTGCTGATTACGAATTTCCACAGGGAAATATTTTGCCGTCCGCGTTGAATTCATTGAAACTATAGTAAGCGCAAGAGTAGGAATAGAAGAAGGAATCAAGAAGGATATCTGTATTCTTAATATAATAGTTTTTTACCGATTAGTCAAACTGCAGCGTTTCCGGAGCTGATTTGCCCGCGGATGCTCCACGGCCTCCCGACCCAGAAAAGAAAGGGCCGGCAGGGGGATGGGGAGACTGGTCATAGACAGGCCATGGAGGGACGCGGCGGGGGTCTTGTCTCCATAAGCGCTCAAATAAGGAACCAGACGAATACACATAATTGCAATTTTCTAAAGTGCTTAAGAATTAGCGTGTCAAGCCCTGAAAGGGCTGAATAATTCAGCCCAGGGTAANNGCGAAAGCGCCACCCTGGGTGTGGGATTCCATAAATATTTTCTCCGTACTCCGAAGGAGTTACATAAAACCCGCATTGCGAAGGGCAGATGCCGACACGGGGGCAATTTCTATGTAGCCCTTTCAGGGCAAGGTATTTGGGGCGCCAAAACCCAGGGTGACCCCTCGCGGAGCGTAGGGCTCGCGGGTTAAATTATGCAGCCCCGTTGAGGCATTGAGGTTACAGGCAATGTTCGTGCGCCGCCTATTTGAGCGCTTATAGGTCTTGTCTCCGCGTCCCTCCATGGCCTGTCTATGACCAGTCTCCCTGTCCCTCCCTCCACTGTTGTCCGGTACGGTAATTCATCAAATAGAGGTCAACAAAATCTTTCGTCCAGGCGCCAAAGCTGCTACAATAATGCCCAACTTATTCTCAGGGCGGGGTGTAAATCCCCACCGGCGGTGTCCCAGGTTGCTCTGGGGAGCCCGCGAGCGCTCTCTTCGTCGTGAAGAGAGGTCAGCAGATCTGGTGAGAGGCCAGGGCCGACGGTAACAGTCCGGATGGAAGAGGATAAGGCAGTCGGCAACCCACCGCAGGCGCCATACCCGGTGTAGAGCTACCCGTGCGTGCTGAGGGAGCTTTCTGTCTTCTCGCCCTGATTCAGGCAAATAGATATTTCTTTAGGAGGATTGCCATGAATCAGACACTGTTGACTCGATTTGGAAATTCTTTTGAACGCGTGGAGAACACATTGAACGCCCTGCGTAAAGGCAAGGGCGTCCTGGTCACCGACGATGAAAGACGCGAAAACGAAGGAGACCTGATCTTCCCGGCGCAATCCATCACCGAAACACAAATGGCAATGATGATCCGTGAATGCAGTGGGATCGTGTGCCTGTGCCTTACTGAGGAAAAGGTGCGCGCCCTGAAGCTGCCGATGATGGTGGAGAACAACTCCTGCCGATTTCGAACGGCCTACACCATATCCATCGACGGGGCGGAGGAGGTCACCACCGGGGTGTCGGCCCACGACCGCGTCACGACAATCAAGACCGCTGTCGCCGATAACGCCAAACCCGAACATCTTCACAGGCCGGGACATATTTTCCCGCTCAAATCCCGTCCCGGTGGAGTTCTGGAACGCTCGGGGCATACCGAGGCGACCGTCGATTTGATGACTCTGGCCGGACTCAAGCCCTATGGCGTATTATGCGAGCTTACCAATGCCGACGGCACAATGGCGCGCCTTCCTCAGATAGTGGCTTTTGCCCGGATGCACGATTTCCCGGTGCTTACGGTGGAGGATCTCAAGAGCTACCGTAAGGCAGCCCAACAGCAGGCAGGTTGATTGGAATCACGACAGCCTTCCGTCTCTGTGGCCGGGTGTAGCCTGAGGCCTTTTTCGCCAGCCTTCGCCCGGCTGCAGCTTTCAAAGGCTCCTAATTTTAATTGCTTCTCCAATTCTTTCTATGTTTCTCCAATCACGGTTCCCATACATGATGGGTCATACCCCGGCAGGGCAGCCAATTCGTCACGCAGGCCCCGTGTTTGCAGCAACTCGAGAATGAGTTTTATAGCCGAATGCTCCATGAGGTCGTGCGGGATTACCAGATCGCAGCGAACCATCTCAAGTGATACAAATCCAAGGCCGTGCGACATTGCGACAGCCCGAAGTCCGAGTGCGGCGTCCACCAGTCCAAAGGACGCCATTTTCGCGCCCTCGTTATGGCTATGGACCAGCCGGTCGTAGCCGTCGATGGCCTCAGGGCTTATTCCAAGCCGGCTCAAATGGTCGTCAAGGAGGACCCTTAGAGCAGCTCCAGGCTCTCGGTTGGCGAATCTGATCCCTCCAGTCAGATCGCCGATGGACCTGATGCCAAGGGGATTGTCCGGGGCAACCATTAATCCCTCTTCGAAGCTGGAAAAGGCGATCACTTTGGCCTTCGAGCCGCCCAGTGTTGCGCGGGCTAGCTCAAGGTTCGATTCCGTATCCGATCTGTTATGCAGATGAGTTCCAGCCAGATGAGCGTATCCTGAAGAAAGCGCCTTCAAGGCCGCATAGCTTTGGGCGAACCGGCATTGGAGTCTTTCCTCACCGTGGCAGTGTGACACGTGCGAACTCAAAATAGCAAAAGCGGGATCGCAGCCGAGCAGGAGAGCCTTCTTCTCCAACGCTTCCTCGGAATGCAAAAGATGCACACACCGGCAGTCGTCCTTGAGCAATCCGTCGGCAGACTGAAACCCCTCACTGGATATCCACTTGTCATCCAGCGGATAAGCGATCAACTGATCGCGCACTTTCACCAGGGACACTCGGAGCCCACTCTCCCATTCTCCGACAAGCGTTACAGCAGTATCGCCCGAACTCGAGGCAATGCTGAAAAGATCCTCGACTCCGCAGCCAAATACCTTTGCCAGCAACAAGGCGACATGTGTATTCGGAACGTAACGGCCGGACTCCATATCATAGATGGCCTGACGCTTAACCCCTACCAGCCCTGCAAGTTCGCTCTGGGAGAGATCCCTGGCTTTTCGGGCCGCTCGGAGATTACAGATCACAAGCTGCTTTGGCATGAGGGCGCCTTTTTGTTTCACCCATTCCACGGGATAGGATCAAACGAACGATTAGTACTTTATACATTAGGCCGTTGACGCGTGTAAATGAATACATTATGTTCCAGGGACGGAAGGGATCGGCAAATTCCTTCAGTCGTCGGACTATTATATCCGGTGCGCACTGGCCTGCAATGGTCGTTTTTGTGCGGGAAATAAGCTTAATAGCTGTTAGGAATCGTTATGCCTGTTGAAAAAGAGAGGAGGTCTTGCCATGAAGTTGAGCACAAGGAATGTAATAAAAGGAAAGGTCGTCGAGGTGAAAGAAGGCGCCGTCGCGGCGAAGATCAAAGTTGATATTGGAGGCGGGAACGTTATCACCTCAACAATAACTGTCGAAGCTGTAAAGGAGCTCGCCCTCAAGCTGGGTGACGAAGTATTTGCCCTGATCAAGGCAAGCAGCGTAATGATCATGAAAGAGTGACGCAGGATAAACAACTGATCCTTATCTTTGACGAAGAACCGATATAAGCCTCACCCGCTCAGACGCGCGAGAAACTTTTCAGTTTCCCGCGCGTGGTTTCTCCGGAGCTTGCGGAGCGGAGGCAAACATCCTTTTGGGTAAACGGCTGACGGGGCGCCCGAAAAACTCGGATAGCGCCGTTACGAAGGGGAGCTTTTGTTTGCCTCATGCAAGCGGAGTTTGTACTCGACCAGCGATGAGCGTCATCAACGCCTTACTTGGACTTCAGCCTCTTTGGCTAACTCTTAAGGTCGCCGCCGTTGCAACGCTTTTTGCGTTCCTGATCGGTGTTGCGCTGGCCTTGCTGCTCGCAAAGGGCAGGTTCCGGGGCAGGGAGTGGTTGGATGCATTCCTGACCCTGCCTCTGGTCTTGCCGCCAACCGTTCTCGGATACTATCTCATCGTCCTAGTAGGCAGAAACGGATGGCTTGGGCGCTGGCTCTATGATGCTTTCGGCCTAACTCTCATGTTCACCTGGCAGGGAGCTGCTCTGGCGGCCACGGTCGTCTCACTGCCGCTGGTTTTGAAATCGGCCAGGACCGCTCTTGAGAACGTGGACCAAAATCTGGAAAAAGCGGGCCGAACGCTCGGCCTATCTGAGACAGGCGTGTTCTTCCGTGTGTCCTTTCCTCTTGCATGGCGGGGGATTCTTGCCGGGACGATGCTCGCATTCGCCCGTGCGACGGGAGAGTTCGGCGCCACTTTGATGATAGCCGGCAATTTGCCCGGCAAGACCCAAACCCTCTCCCTTGCGGTCTACAGTGCGGTTCAGGCCGGAAACGAGAGCCTTGCGGCGACGCTGGTAATCATCACATCATTGGTGTGTATCCTTGTTGTCGTCTCTTCAGGAACATTGCTCAAAACCAATTATTTGAGAGAGCTTGATCGATGAAGCGCTCGATCTTTTGTTTCATATCCCTTTGGGTTAAAGTATGGCTTCCACAGACCCTGATATGCTCATCCTGGTCGATATAGATAAGACACTCTCTTCCCGTGGAAGAAGCTTTGCCTTAAAGGCTGCTTTCTCGTCGCAGCAGGGATTCGTCGTCCTGTTTGGACCCTCCGGCGCAGGGAAGACGCTCACTCTCCAATGTATAGCTGGTTTGGTGACTCCTGACTCCGGACAAATCGTATTAAGGGACAGGGTGCTCTTCGATTCAAAAAGCGGAGTAAATACGCGTCCCCGGCGCCGAAATATCGGCTATGTTTTCCAGGATTACGCTCTTTTCCCTCATCTGAGGGTGTTCGAAAACGTCGGCTTCGGTTTGCGCAAGTCTTGGCCGCTGCCCCTCAGCCGAATCCATCGCCACAAGGTTGAAGAGTTTCTGGATATCTTTGAAATTTCTCACCTGGCGCAAAGCTTCCCCTTCGATCTCTCAGGAGGTCAGCGGCAGCGTGCGGCGCTGGCCCGGGCGCTCATACGAAGCCCCGATCTCCTGCTTTTAGATGAGCCCTTTGCAGCGTTGGACACCCTTTTGCGGGTAAAGCTCCGCGATGAACTTCTCGCGGTTCAGGCCCGCTTCGAAGTGCCGGTTATCATGATTACCCATGATCCCGAAGATATAAGGGCTTTTGCCGAAACACTGGTGACCTATGAGACAGGAAAGGTGTGCAAAGTGGACTCCTTTTTCAAAGAAAAAGGAGAGGAGTATTTGACTCGGACTATCTACCCGACTTCCCGGAAACCCTTGTAGCGCTGATTTGAACCTGCCGTTCCCGATGCCGATCTTGCCCCTGAATGCGCGCCTGTCGCCTGGAACAGCACATTAAAGTACGGCGACCACTTAAACATCGGCGGGTGCATAATCCCCATCTGGCCCGAATTTGAGGTGTCTGGGGAAACCCGGCCTAATGGAAACCGTAATGGGCAAGAGATGGTCTATCTTACCCAAGGTATTATTTTCGGTCGCTTCATCTGTCTGAGCACACCTGCTTCCTGCTGGGCGGCGGCTATGAGTTCGCTGCCATCGCAGACAAACGGTACGATCATCGATGGCTGATCACGATGAGAATTCCCTACTTCTAGACTTCGCTTTCTTTGCAATAGCGCAGGGCGTCAAACGCCACGGCGCCGGCGCGTATGGGTTTACACATCTCCCGGAGGTTAAGCGTTTGCGCGCCGGCATGTCTCTCCAGTGGTCGCCAAAAGACAAACCGGTATGGCGCCCTGCGCCCGCAAACGCTCCTGGATCAAGCCCTGTTCACTCCTCAGATATAAAAGCCTCCAAAACTCCACCAGATGTGGCTTCAAAAAGGGTGTTCCGGGAAGTCGGGCCTCGGTAAGGGTGAGGCCAAACAGGATTACTTCGATTGAGAAATGGAAAGTTTTATTCATCCCCCCACCTATTCACCGATTCACCCGTTTTTTTTGTTTTTGCCGCTTCTATTGCCGCTCCTGGTTGCCGTTTCTATTGCCGTTTCTGGTTGCCGTTTTGCAGAGCCAAATCACAATGTTGTATGATACTGCCGGATTAAAACAAATTAAGGGATTGAGGGATTAAAGGATTGAGGGATTCTGTTCAATGCTCATTGCGCTTCCTGCTGTTTTCACAGAAAACAAAATTCCAACTGCCAGTGAAATCAAAGACTTACGGAATCGGTGCCTGCATTTCCGCTGTATTTACAGAGAAACTGCCGATCCGCCTATGAAATCGGCAGGTTGGGCTGGCTTTCCCCGGCGCTTTGAAAATCCGGCGCCTCCTGATTGACGAGGTCCCGATACGATCGTAGCCTGATCGAATCACTCCTTACATCCCCAGGGCATTCGGAGAAATGGTGTGAAGTTCTCAGAGCTGGTTCGACTGAAATCTGCACAAGCCGCCGTCTTCGTGTTGACGGTGGGGTACGGAAAACTTAACTTTGAAAACATTGAATAGGAAAAGGATTCCGTTCAATGTTTTTCTTCCTTTCTTGGAGGTATGAGGCGCTAAGAGTGGCGCATTCCCTGAGACTAAACCTGCTTTTGCTCTTCCGCGAAAACAATGTTTGGATCGATAAAGCGTGTTTTGTACATCCCAGACGAGGTGATTGGCTCAATGGATGATGTCGAAAATAGGGAAAGCACGTCGAACAGGATCACCAGACGGGCCTTCATCAAAGGCATTATCGCCGCCGGAGCGGTGTCCTGGTCCGGTTACATGTTTAAAGGCGCGACTATGGCAAGCCAAAAGGCGTCCTCCGGTTCGGTCGAACGGCTCATTACGCTGAGCGTCAACGGCCGGCAGCGCCACGTCGACGTGATGCAGCAGGAGACTTTGGCCATGACTCTGCGTAACAAGCTGGGCCTTACTGCAACCAAGATCGGTTGCGACCGCGCAGAGTGCGGCGCTTGCACCGTGCTTATCGACGACGTCCCCCAATACTCCTGCTCGATCCTTACGCATTCCGTAAGGGACAGGAAGATTGTGACCGTTGAAGGGCTGACCGGGGCCGACGGAACGCTCCATCCGCTGCAACAGGGTGTTCTGGACGAGCAAGGTTTCCAGTGCGGCTACTGCGCGCCCGGCTTTCTCATGGCTGCGGCCGGTTTTTTGAAGACGAATCCGAACCCTACGCGCCAGGAGCTTGCGCACGGCGTCTCGGGAAATCTGTGCCGCTGCCAGGACTATGAGAAGATCCTCGACTCCCTCATGCAAGGCGCCCAACACCTCAGGGAGGCGTAACCATGCCCGGCGAAGAAAAGTTTTCTGGGCAAAAACTGGTTGGCGAGAATTACACCACCCCGGATCTGCGGGCGAAGCTGACCGGCACGGCCAGGTTCACCGAGGACTTTCGCGCCGAGGGCATGCTCTATTGCAAGCTGCTGCTGAGCCCCATGCCCCATGCGCGCGTGAAGCGCATCGATGCCGGCGCCGCACTGGCCATGCCGGGTGTCATGGCTCTCATCACCGCCGACGATCTTCCAGCCCCGGCTGATTTCGTGACCGACACCGGCGCCGTGATCAAAGCCAGCAAGTGGGCGGAACGCGCACTCACCATGGAGCCGTTGTACCAGGGCAACCCCATTCTCGCCGTGGCGGCGGTCGACGAATTGACGGCCGCCGAAGCCATTGAAAAAATTGAAATCGAGTACGAGCCGCTGCCGTTCGTGATTGATCCTCTGGCCAGCCTGCGGCCCGGCGGGCCCAACGCCAGGACGGACGGCAACGTCTGGGTGCGGCCCGAACCCCGGGCGGGCAAGGGGACAGAGCCACCGCCGGCCCCGGAGGTGCGGCAAATCAAATGGACTGGGAACGACTTCGCCGAGGCTGGAGACGGCCGGCTGCCTATGGGCGAGGCGGCGGCTCAATGGTCGTACGGCGATATCGAAGCTGGGTTTGCAAATGCTGCGCTCGTGCTTGACGAAACCCTTGCGACCTCGAACACGAGCCATCAGACCCTGGAGACCCGCTCGACGCTGGCCTACTGGCAAAACGGCAAGGTGTTCATCCACACCGGCACGCAAAGCACGATTCAAACCGTTCCAGCCATATCGCGGTGGCTGGGGATTGACGCCGACAAGATCGTTTTTGTCAGCGAATATACCGGAGGTGGATTCGGCAGCAAGATCACGGGTTCCATTTCCCTGATAATCCCAGCCATCCTTTCACGCAAGACGAACGCCCCTGTCATGATGCGCATAAGCCGCGAGGATGAGTATTATATCGGCCGCGCGCGCCCGAGCATCCACGGACGCATGAAGGTCGGTTTCTCCAGGGAGGGCCGTATCCTTGCGGTCGATATGTTTGTCATCCAGGACAATGGTCCGTACGAGGAAAATGGCGATGCCGCCATGGCAGGCCGTGTCGTCTCGCTTCTCTACCAGCCGATCGCCATGCGCTGGCGCGGCATCGCCGTCTTGACTAATACGCCTACCCGTTCTGCTCAGACCTCGCCCGGCGGCCTGCAGGCCGTGACCCTCATGGAACCGGTGCTGGCGAAGGCGGCGCGCAAATTGGGGATCGACCAGGTGGCCATCCGGCGGCTCAACGCCCCCGAGGGCAAGGCTTCGTTGGGAGCAGCGGGGGCGGATGGGACGCGTTCACATACCACCAGCGCCTTCGTCAAGGAAGCCCTTGATCGGGGGGCTGCGCTTTTTGACTGGGAACGGCGCAAGGCCCGGGGCGCACAGCGCAACGGGGCCAAAGTCCGGGGGCTCGGTGTGGGCATGGGTTGCTTCGTCGCCGGCACTGTCGGGTTCGACGGGCTTATTATCATAAAACCCGATGGAGGCGTCCGCTTTCACTGCGGCATTGGCAACCTCGGGACGGAATCGATGTGCGATGTTCACCGCGTGGGGGCGGAGGCGCTGGGTGTGCCGTGGGAACGGTGCGAGATCGTTTGGGGGAATACCGCGAGCCATCTGCCGTGGAGTTGCGTTTCAGGCGGCAGCCAAACCATGCATGCCATGTCGCGGGCGGCCTTTGCCGCAGCTTTGGACGCCAAAAAGAAACTGCGGGAAATCGCTGCGCAAACCCTTGGCGGCGCACCAGACGAATACGAAGTCGCAGGTGAACGCGTTTTTCGCCCCGGCGGCGGACCGGGCATGAGCTTCGGCGAGGCGGCCGGCCAGGCTGTCGCCCTTGGCGGCGCCTACGATGGACACGAATTCCCCGCCGACATCAACACGCTCACCAAAGCCTCCGTTACAGCCCTGGCCGGCCAGGGCCTGCTGGCGGTCGCCCGCGACGCCTTCCCTCGAGACGGCCAGACCTTTTCCTATGTGACGAGTTTTGCCGAGGTCGAAGTCGATGTCGAGACCGGCATGTACGAGATTCTGGATTTTCTCGCGGTCGCCGACGCGGGCGTTGTGGTGCACCCGCGCGCCTTCGGCGGGCAGTTGCTTGGCCGCTCCATGCTCGGCATCGGCCACGCTGTCGGCCAGAAATGGGTGTTCGACCAACACTACGGTCTGCCGCTGGCCAAACGCTTTTACCACACAAAACCACCGACGATGCTCGATGTGCCTGCCAGGATGCAATGGGACGCTCTGGGCATCCCGGACCCGGAAACGCCGGTAGGCGCGCGCGGCATCGGCGAGCCGCCGACCGGGGCCGCATGCGCTGCAGTTCTTATTGCCCTTATGGACGCCATTGGCGACGACGTGTTCCGGCGTGCGCCCGTGACCCCCGATGTCATTTTGGCTTCTCTGGAAGCAGGCAGGCCTATCCCGGATGGGCTTGCGTCCGATGTTTAAGACCGGACGCCGCATGACGGATGCGGCGGCAGGAGACCGAACATGGCGATAGTTCGCGACATCATGCCACAATTCGAGCTTTTTCAGCCGGCCACCGGCGAGGATGCGCTGGAATTGCTCGCCCGGTTCGGGACCGACGCCTGGGTGCTGGCTGGCGGACTCGACAGCCTCGAGTGGTTCAAGGATCGGATAAAACGGCCCAGGGTGGTGGTCGATTTGAGCCGGATCGAAGAACTGCGGGGTGTGCGTGAAATCAATGGATGGCTCGAGATAGGGGCCATGACGACTTTGACCGAGGTGGTGCGCTATCCGGCCATACGTGAGAGGTTTGCCATCTTGTCGGAGGCTGCGGAATCGGCGGCCTCACCCCAGATCCGCAACCAGGGAACGATCGGCGGCAATGTGTCCCAGGACGCCCGTTGCTGGTATTATCGCAATGGCTGGACGTGCTACCGCGCCGGCGGCAACATCTGCTACGCCGACACCCCGGCCGGCATGAATCGTGAGCACGCCATTTTCGACGCCGACCGATGCGTCGCGGTCAATCCGTCGGACACGGCCCCGGCTCTTGTCGCCATTGAGGCGCAGATGGTCATCCGCAACGGGCGGGAGACGCGTGAGGTTATGGCCCAGGACTATTTCATCGGTCCGGGCTACGACATCACCCGAATGACCGTACTTGGCCCCGGCGACCTGCTGACCGCGATCCGGATTCCGGCGACCTGGGCCGGCGCGCGTTTCTATTTCGAAAAGGTCCGAGATCGCAAGGTGTGGGATTTCCCGTTGGTCAACATCGCGTCCGCAGCGGTTTTCGCCTGCGACCGGATTGACCGCATGCGCCTGGTCGTCAACGCCGTGGCGGCGCACCCCGTTCGTCTGACCCAGGTCGAAGACGCGGTTCGTGGCAAACCTCGAAACGAGACCACTGCCGACATGGCCGGAAGGCTTGCCGTTGCAGACGCGCAGCCGCTTAGGCACAACGGCTACAAGGTGACGCTCGTGCGCAATCTGGTGAAACGAGCCGTTCGCGGCAAGGAGGGACCGTGGGCGTAATTACGTGGGCTCAAGATCCGTGGGCCCGGGACGTTCCAATCCATATCGCCTGGTATTTGCTCTGGGTGTCGCTGTTTGCCGGGCTGGCGTTTCTGGTTGTTCATGCCATCTGGATTCGCTCTCGCGCCAGGACCGAGGCCTTGCCGGAAGTTATCCCGCCGGAAATGGCGTCCTGCATACCGGAAAATGTGCCGCGGCACTCCCTGCCGGCCAGGATATTCCATTGGGTTATGGCCGCCGCCATGCTGACGCTGCTCCTTTCGGCCTTCCTGCCCAGGATCGGCCTGCGGTTTCCGTGGGTAAACATCCATTGGGCCGCCGGCGTCGTTTTGACCCTTTCAATTGTCTTTCACATCGTCCATGCCGTCTTCTTCATGGACTTCTGGTCGATTTGGCCCGGCAAGGCTGACATGGGAAACGCCTGGCGCAGCATCCTGGGCGCCTTCGGCAACGTTGGTCCGGCCCCTGGGAAACCGGGGAAATACCCGTTCGGCAACAAGATGTACCATCTGGCTATCGTGGCTTGTGGATTGTGTATGGCGATCACCGGCATGCTCATGATGTCCAGGGTGCGCACGCCGTTCTTTACACGCAACCCTTACCTCTTTGACGACATGACATGGGGCATGGTGTACCTGCTGCACGGATTTGCCGGGGTGACATTGATCGCGCTCGTGACGATCCACGTTTATTTCGCCCTGCGGCCCGAGAAGCTGCCGATCACGAAGGCCATGGTCTTTGGCGCAATGAACCGCGAGTATTATCTGGAACACTACGATCCGCGGCAGTGGGCCTGCGACGCGCCGGCGTCTCAGTGAGCAAAAGGAAACGGCATGACTACGATGCTCGAGGATATTGTCGATCGCTGCGATGCGATTGAAGAATGCTATGAGTTCATGCTCGCTTACGCGGCCCAGGGCCTTCCGGGTGACCAGGGAAGCCGGTCGGGGACACAGCTTCGTGAGTTGTTGTCTCGCGCCGTCCACGCGGCGTCAGGCTTGGCAGGGGCCTATGCCTGCATAGTGCGGCAGATTGGCCTTGAGCCGGCCGAAAGATACCAGGCCTTTCTGACGGTGCTGGAGCGGGATGCCGGGAACGCGCTCGCCGCCGTCCAACTCGTGCTCGCTCAGCCGGCGCTCAGTTCCCAGTTGATCGATAATCTGAACGCATCCATGCATCTTCGCACACTGTTGACTGACATCTTTTTGATCGACGAGATTGTGAAGCTCCGGCAAACATCTTTTGAACGAACTGCGACTGAATGATGCTGGTAAGTTGGCCTGATAGGAGTATTCTTTAGAACAGCCAAAGTTTGAACCTGCGACGCAGTGTGAGCCCACGGTAAGAAGTCGAGGGATAGCGGGAAGAGAGGAACACTATGGGAGATAAGGGCAAGAAGGATAAGCAGAAGGGTCAGAAACAAAGCACCGAAAAACAACACCAGAAAGACAAAAAGAAGGAGGACAAGAAACCGAAAAGAACCGCTTGACATAAAGCATCGTGGACCGTGAAATGGGCGCCCTGAGCCGCGAATCGGCCGTCGGCAATAGCGGGATGGCCCGGCCCGGGCGCATAGCCTCCCAGTCGGAACTCTGTTCCGTCCAGCGAGTATCGTTGATGTCCATTTGCTGTTATGTCAATAACACCCCCGTTTTGGCGGCTCATGGAACCTATGTTTGTTCTCAGTTAACTCAAAACTAAAAACTGACAACTAAGAACTGCTCTTTAATGCCCGCCCGCCTGCTTTTCCGGCTCACGGTTTTCTTTATGCTAAGGTTTTGCCTATACTGCTTATAGGATACCTTGCCTATAATGTGATTGACTTTTCTTTTGCGTTTTTCACTAAGGTATTGGATGATTCGATGAGCTTTCAGTGTGTCCAAAGAGAACTTTTTCGGACGGATTCCGCTGCCGCAATGCGGTTCGGCATAAGTTGGGGCAAGTTGACGCATTATTCAGACTAAGGACATGTATCGATGAAGTCTTTCGCTCCTGCAGCCAGCCAAGCTCAAACACAGAGGCTAGCGGGAAACCGGAGGTTCGTCGAGTGGGCTAAAACCGATGTCGAGCAGTCCATCCCTGCACGTTTCGAAGAGCAGGTAATTCGGCACGGTGCGCGCCAGGCAGTGTGCGGCGAACGCGGCGTCTTGACCTACGATGAGCTCAACCGACTGGCCAACCGCATCGCCAGGGCCATCCTGGACCGATCTAACGGTGCAGCAGACGGCGTCGCCCTATTCCTGGATCACGATATAATGTTTCCTGCGGCCGCACTCGGTGTGCTAAAGGCCGGCCACTTCTATATCCCCGTGGAACCCAACCACCCCGAAGCCCGGAACGCATTCGTCCTGGAGGATTCGGGCGCACGGATCCTACTGACCGATCAACACAACTTCTCTGCGGCTCTGGCGCTCGCCGCGCGTGCCGGTCAAGGGGTCAATGTCTTAAATATCGACGAAACGAATGCTTTACCGGCGGCCAACCTTGAGATGAAAGCATCGGCGCATGATCTGTGCTTTGTGCTATACACATCAGGGTCAACAGGCAGGCCAAAGGGCGTGTGCCAGTTGCACCGGAACATCCTGCACTGCACAGCCTGGTACACCAACCTGGCGCATATCGGCCCGCATGATCGAATGTCGCTCCTTCACTCACTCAGCGCTGTCGCCTGCTCGACCGCTCTCTATACGGCGCTCCTCAATGGCGCAGCCATTCTACCTTTCAATGTGCGCAAAGCAGGGCTTGGCGGACTGGCCGGTTGGCTTGAGCGCGAGCGGATTTCGTGTCTTCACGCTGTACCTACGCTCTTTCGCTGTCTATGTCAGCACCTCGCGCGAGGACGACGTCTCGACGGCGTTCGGCTGGTTCGCCTGGGAGGCGAAGCAATCACACGCACTGAGTGGCTAATGTGGCGTGAACATTTTCCTGAGCACTGCCAACTCCTGGTCGGCCTTGGGTCGGCAGAGACGCTCAACTATCGGCAAACAGTGTACGGCTATGAGGCTGAACTGACCGACAGTGTGCTTGCGGTAGGCGATCCCGTGCCGGACATAGAGGTCCTGCTTCTCGATGCTGACGGCAAATCGGTGGACGCCGATGAAGTCGGGGAGATCGTGGTCAGGAGCGAATACCTCTTTGCCGGCTACTGGAGGCGGCCAGACCTGAGCGAGCGTGTGCTTTGCACCGACCCTATGGATTGCCGCCGGCTTTTTCGCACTGGTGACCTTGGCCGCTTCGCAGCCGATGGGAGGCTCTTTCATGTCGGCCGTGCAGACTTTCAAGTGAAGGTCGACGGGTACCGTGTCGAAACTGCTGAGGTGGAGCAGGCCCTGGGAAGGTTTCCGCCTATCCGTCATGCCGCCGTGATGCCAATTGTACGGCGTTCAAACGCTGTGCGCTTGATTGCCTTTGCTGCAATAGGGAGTGCGGAGCCTCCGGTCCGCCGGGAGTTGCGCGCCTCGCTCCAGGCAATACTGCCCGATTACATGATACCCTCTGCATTCATCTTCGTCGAAGAGCTTCCGCTTCTCCCAGAAGGCAAACTCGATCGCCGCATGCTCATGGAACGCGCGGCAGCTCACTTTAACTCGGAGGAATACGTCAAACCCCGTAACGAGATCGAACAGACTCTGGTCGAGATCTGGGAAAAGAATTTAAGTGTATCTGGAATCGGCATACACGACAACTTATTTATCGACTTGGGCGGCGACTCCCTAACGGCTGTGGGTATACTCACCGAAGTGCTCGAGATCTTCCAGCGTGATCTACCGCTCAGTTCGCTCTACGAGGCGAACACCGTGGCGCAGCTTTGTAAGTGTCTGCTTGATTCGGCCTGGCAGCCGCCGGAATCCGGGCGACTGCTCGTCAATCCAGGGGGGCTGCGCACGCCGATGTTCGGTATTTGTGGCGCCTTTGGCTATGCTATGCGGCTTCTGCGGGTCGGGCAGGCGCTTGGTCCCGATCAGCCATTCTACGGCCTGCAACCCCCCGATATGGATTGGAAGCGGATCGGGTGTCTGACGATCGAGGAGATGGCGGCCCATTACCTTGCGCTAATCCGTCGTATTCAGCCACGGGGCCCATATCAACTTATCGGAACTAGCTTTGGCGGTGTGGTTGTCTTTGAGATCGCACTTCAGCTCCAACATGCGGGTGAGACCGTGGGGTTGCTCGCGATGGTGGATACGAGCCCACCCAACTGTCTAAGGCCTAAGGGTATCGATCCCAGGGAGCATCACGACTGGGAGGCCGAAATGATGACCGAAAACCGTATTGTCGAAATGGGCGTTCGTGTCGCCCAGACCCACCATAGGGCTCTCGATAAATACGTGTTGCGAGATCGGTTCAATGGGACGATCACCTACTTTTGGTGCGAGGAACCGAGCGCCGCCAAGGTACGCGGCCGCCGTTCTTTGTGGGGCAACTTTGCGAGTTTTCTTTTTGATGCCTTCAAGAAGAATAATAGTGTGCGAGACCGGCGGTCTTTGTGGGGCAACTTTGCCAGGGAGGGAATGCGCATTATTACAGTTCCAGGTCGTCACGGGAATTTTCATCGGGAACCCCAGTTGAGCGCCGTTGTGGAAGGGCTTCAAAAATGTCTGAGTTGAGGGAAGTGCATGGCATGGATCTGCGATTCCTCTGCGCGGGCTACGGAGTCGGGCCGGGCGAAGCACCCAAATTAAGGACCAAAAGATTAATAGAAGGGCGATTGTTGGTCTTAGAAAGTCTATTTGGACCGTGAAATGGGCACCCTGAGCCGCGAATCGGCCATCGGCAATAGTGAGCGGCATGGCTTGGGCGTATAGCCGTCCATCCGGCGCTCTGTTCCATCCGGCGAGTATCGTTGCTATCCTTTTGCTTTTACGTCAATAATACCGCTGAGTTTTTGTTCTCAGTTAACTCAAAACTAAAAACCGACAACTAAAAACTGCTCTTCAATGCCCTCACGCCCGCTCTTCTGGCTCACAGTCTTCTTCATGCTCGGGATTTCGGCGGACCACCTGTTTGGTGAAAGCCTGCCGGTCCAATCGCACTATTTCGCATTAACGGCTCTCATTCTCATTGCGGCCATGTTTGCCACCCTGTGGTTTCATGGCCGCAACGGAGGACGGAGGACATAAGACGGAGGACGTTCACCCATTCACCATTCACTATTCACTATTCACCAGTTTCGCCGTTCCCGCGCTGCTGTTCGTCATCTTCGGCATCTGGGCCTCAAAAGCCGCCGCTCCTCAGTTTCCTCAGGGTCTCCAGGCATTTCTGAACGGTCAGACCGCATCATATATCGCCGAAGTCTCGGCCCCACCTGAATATTATCCGGACAAGATCCGGACCCCTCTCCGCCTCCTCCGGGCAATAACCGGCGACAGGCAAACTCCTCTGGACGGGGGTGCGCTGCTGAGCTTTCCTAGAAAGAACCCCACAAATCCCGGAGCCTTTTTCTTGCCGCCGCCGCAGGCAGCGGCGAACCTGGCGGGCGGTCCCACCGCCTTCTTTCTCCCTGGCGACCACGTGCTCTTTCGGACCGCTCTTAAACGCTTCCGCAGCTTCGGAAATCCCGGTGGCTTCGATTACGTGCATTATGAGGCCGGAAAAGGTCTCTATGCCCAGTGCTTTTTGAAGGACGAACGGCTTTTGATGAAGATCGCGCCCGCATCGGGAACCCGTCATTCCGGCAGTGCTTTTGAGCCGGAATCCAGGATATTGAATGCGATAAGAGGCCGAATCGAACTCTTCCGGCAAAAGACGCTTCTGCGGGCACAAAGATCGATGGACCCGGCGCTGGCGGCCTTTTACGCGGCGATGATACTCGGGTACAAATTGTTGTTGGACAGGAACTGGCAGGACCATATCCATCAAACGGGTCTGAACCACCTGCTCTCGGTTTCGGGTCTCCACATCGGAATAGTCGCCATGTTCGTCTTCTGGCTCGTTCGCCTTGCGGTTCGTTTCCTGGTCCCATCAATTCTTAACAGAGTCAGCGACAAGCACATAGCCCTTTGGCCCGCTCTTGCCACCGCTGTCTTCTACGCGTTCCTTGCCGGATTTGGGGCGCCCACTATCTGGAGATCCATTCTGACCCTGGCCGTGTTTTTCGGGGCCGGCTTCTGGTATCGCAAAGCCGATTCTTTGACCCTTCTGGCCTTTGCCGCCCTGTTCATACTGGTCCTGGACCCCAAAAACCTCTGGCAGATCCCCTTCCAACTGACGTTTGCATGTGTTTTTGCAATCATTGTCATCTACCCGCGATTTAGTGGAATCAGGCTCTGCAGGATATTTCCGGCCCTCAAGCCCTACAGCGTCCCGGGCAGGATAATATCCCAGTTCGAAGATGCTTTCCGGGTTTCCATAGCAATCAATATCCTGCTGATTCCACTGGACAGGACGGGAAGGTGCGCCAGGAACTCTCGTGGAATCCCCGGACCATCGTCGAGCGGGCGCTGCATAAATATTGAAAGTTACTCGTTTTAAGCCGAGCTAGGACCCCGGGCGAGGGGGCGCCTTGGTCTGCCGCCGAGAGCATGCTTTAATGTAGGAAGGCTTCAGGATCTCTTCCACGACAGAAACGAGGTCCCGCAGTATACGCTCCCCATTCTTGTCCTCGATCAGCGCCGCCAGTATATATTTCCGCCAACCGTCATCATACACCAGGACCGAATCCGAAAAGTAGTTGTCCCAGTCCCCGGATTTCCTGAACAGACTGTCCGGAGAGACATGCTTTTCGAGGACGCTTGCAAATTTGTCGTGAAGGGCCGGCCTTGAAAGTATCTCCAGCATCTGGCGCGAGCGTTCCTGGCTGATCAGTTCACCGTTTGCGAGCGAGTAGTAGAAGCGGCATATTTGGAAAACCGTCGCGGCGTGATACAGGCCTTTAAGGGTTTCGGGATTTCGTTCCCCGCCATGCTCATAACGGGCGCCCAGCCAAATTCCCCCGCCGTTTTCGGGGATATAGAAACGATACCGCTGGAGGACGTCCTCGATGCGCTTCACGCCTATGAAATCAATCAGGTAAGAAGCGGCATAGTTGCTCGAACGGCGAATCATCTGGGCCAACCACTCATGGAGGTCGGGCGTGTCTTGGAGCAGGCCGTCTTCAACGTTCTGGTAGGCGGTCAGCAAAACCGCGATTTTGGGCAGGCTCGCCGCATACATCATCGTCCAGCCGTTTACGCTGGCGAAACGCGCGACTGGAGGGTTTGAAAGGTCCACCACCCCGACGGCCATTTTATCCTGTTCAATCAGGGCGCGCCAGGACCGTTTTTTGCCCAGAGCGCGCTCAAGCGCCGACTGAAGGGCTTCGTCCGCTGTCTCTGCAAAGGGGCGATACTGTCCAGCCTGTAAAGGCAGGGGCCGGGAATGCTCAGGATCCCCTGCGCCAGCGCTGGAATATTGCGTTGTTATAAAGAAACTGCTTGTCATCAGAATTGTCAAAAGGAGCTTCATCTGTTCCTCGATTCATAGACCTTCTTTCAGCAACCATCAAATTTGCCTCGCCAGGGTTGTAATAATAACCAAAGCCGAAGGGCAAAGGTTTTATCTTCTTATTCGCCTTGTAAATCGAGGCCAGGGCCTCCTGGTAGTCCTGGCTGAAAGCTGAAATAGGCTTGACGTAACGGCCGTAGAATCGGAGACTCCAGATCGACGGCTCGAAATATTTCAGCGGAATTCCCGAATCCTCCTGGACGAGGTAGCGGCTCTGGTCTAGCATGAACTGCCTCGCTGTCGACGCCTTGGCGTCGAACATCACGTACGAGGCGGACTTTATAAAGGTGGTGAAAGGCGCCAGCCGCCTGAGAAAAGAGAGAAAGTACCGGTTTCGATCGAAGGCCTGATTGTAAAGGTTGAGGCGATAGTAGTAAAGGGTTTGAGGGTGATTCTCCTCGGAACCGGCGGCATTAAAGGCAATTCGAATGCCCTGGATGTTATTCAGGTCCACGTCTGTGGTCCCGAGGGCAGGAAATTCCCGAGCGGTGGTCCCGAGGGCGGGAAATTCCTGAATCCTCCCGTCCAGTCCTATTGTCAAGTAGCGGACGTCGAGCACCTGTGCGTTATTTCGCGCCAGCATGAACAGGAGAATCGGAAGAACGCCCTTTATTTCCGTTTTCTGAAGCTCAGCCTCCATATGGGAAGTCAAGAAGTAGTTGATGTTTAGGAGATCATGGAGGGAATTTTTCATGGATTGAAGATAGGACTTGAACTGCCCATCGCTCATGGCGGCAAACCTGGGGATCTCTCCGAGCGGCTCCAGGGCGACCAGAACATATGTCCGGGCTCGAGGGAAAAAGGCATAGACATTGGCAAAATCCGGCCCGCTGAATGGATAGAAGACTGTGCTTTTCGATGAGGTGGCAGCTCCAAGTCCCGTCTCAGCCCACCGACGTTCGGGTATGAGCAGCCTTTTGTCCAAATTCCTCCAGTTGCGGTCCAAAAACCGGGAATACTCCACCCATGCCGGCCTGCTTTGAAATGCGGCCAATGTACCTTGCGGAACTGCCATTCCTGCGATGAACCGGGCGTAATGGTTGTACACTCCGCCATAGTCGGGGCTATTCCTGGCCGGGAAGACCTGGTTGTCAATGGCGTCCGGCTGCCGGGCCGCCGCAAAATCATTTATAGAGAAAAGCGTCAGTATCAATAAAATGGAAATTATCGCCCGCCCGTGCCGTTTGTTTCTGTCCGATATCATCGCTTCTCCTCATAAGATACAACGGTCCAAGCCAAAACACGGAAGACAGATGCTTTGGATGACAAGTTAGCAAAGCATCCAGCCGTTGACCACCAGATAGAGCACGGGAACCACGGGCAGCCCCATGTTTTTAAAGGTTCTTTTGAGACAGGGCGGTTTGACCCTAGGGACAAAAACGCCCGGAACGGCCATTCATGCTAATTCGCGTTCAAGTTAAGATTTGACCACCGGGACAGGCTGGGTTTTTCTCCCTCATCCCCTAATGAGGGAGAGGGCCTTGGTGATGGACGATTTCAAACTCTGCCTCATCTTGAACGCAAAATGGCATCAGGCAAACAGAGGCAGAGCGAAACCGACGTATGTCGGAACGAAGTTGAAAGAAGAAGCCAGGGCAAGGTGAATCGAAACAGAGCACCGAACGAGGACGGTCCGGACCGGGACGTTTTTTTCGTTCCTCCCGGCCGGAAATCCTGGATCCCTGATATCTTCGCCCACGGTGCCGGCCGCCTTCGGGCGGAATCGGCCTCGCAATGCGGTTCGGCGTTCGCCGATGGTCAAGTTGATGCATTCTTCAGGGTGAAACCTCTCGACAATATGGTATAGTCGTGACGACCGACAGCAGGTCGCACTTGCGCGACAACATGATGGGAAACGGCTTTGAAGCCGGTGACGCCCTGAACCGCTTAGAGGGAGGCAGATGTGAAGAGAAGTCTTGGTGTTTCGATCGTGATCCAAACGTTGGCGTTAATCGCTGCGATCTGCCTGTGGGCCGGCTTGTGCGGCGCTGTGGATTCGTCCCCCTCGCCGCAGGTCCCCGTGGAAGGCAAGATCACCATGGTGGATTTCGGGGAAAGCGGCTGTATTGGCTGTTGGATGCAAGCCCCAATCATCGAGAGGATCGAGAAAAAATATCGAGACAGCGACCAGGTGGCGATTGTCTTCATCAATATTACGACCCACGTGGGCCAAGTGGCAAAATACCAAATCGAGGAGGTGCCCACTCAGATTTTCTACGACAAGGACGGCAAGGAGGTGTATCGCCACAAAGGGTTCATATTCGAGAGTTCCATCGTTTCCAGGCTGACCAAAATGGGAGCCAAGCAGTAGGCGCCAGTCGGAAGGGGTCTTTTTCCGCTTTACCGGCGGCTTCGGATTTGCCTAGCGCTTTTCCGTAAGCCGCCATTTTTTGCAACCAATTTTGGTTTGCTCCTTTCGGGTCGGCTGAAGGCGCCGTTTTTTCGATGTCTTGCCACTCTACGTAACCAACCCTGGAAATCGGCGTCCGACCGTGGTTTGGAAAGTCGCCATATCTTGCCAAAGGTGAAAATCCCGCTTGGGCGAGCCAGCAGAACGGAAATGAAGTAAGCGTTTGTGAGAATCGCGAAGCGCATTCTCACAAACGATCCACACATAGAAAGAGTCTGAATGGCCCATCGCAGAACGCCATATGGGAGAAGTGTGGAGTTTCTTTTCTCGAGCCGAACGTTCCGGTTCAGCGGCGGCGATACGCCGTCCGCTGGAACCGGTTGTTAGCTGACTGTTTTTTTGCCGCCCTGTCAGAAGCCCTCGAAGACGTTTATGCTACGATCAGGCGAGGTCGAAACGGTCAAGGTTCATGACTTTATTCCACACCGCTACAAAGTCGTGCAGGAACTTCTCCCGGGAGTCCTCACACCCGTAGACTTCCGCCAAGGCCCGGAGTTGGGAGTTCGAACCGAAGATTAGGTCGACACGGGCGCCGGTCCACTTGAGTGCGCCCGTTGCGCGATCGCGACCCTCGAATACCCCATCGTCTTCCGCAGTTGCCTTCCACGTCGTGCTCATGTCGAGCAGATTCACGAAGAAGTCATTGGTGAGCGCCTCTGGCCGTTTGGTGAAGACGCCGTGCTGGGACCCTCCGAAGTTGGTCTTCAGGACGCGCATGCCGCCCGCGAGCACTGTCATTTCGGGTGCGGTCAGGGTCAGCAATTGCGCCTTGTCAACCAGCAACTCCTCGGCCGATACGGCATAGCGGGTTTTCTGGTAGTTGCGGAAGCCATCCGCGATCGGCTCGAGCACGGCGAAGGCGGCCGCATCGGTTTGCTCCTGCGAGGCGTCCATGCGTCCCGGCGTGAAGGGAACCGTCACCTCGTGACCGGCATTCTTCGCAGCCTGCTCGACGCCCGCGCAACCGGCCAAAACGATCAGGTCAGCCAGTGACACCTTTTTGCCGCCGGACTGCGCGCTGTTGAACGCGCTCTGGATGCCCTCCAAGGTCTTGAGCACCTTCGCCGACTGGGCAGGCTGGTTGACTTCCCAATCCTTCTGCGGCGCAAGACTAATGCGGGCGCCGTTGGCGCCGCCGCGCTTGT
>PLSV01000352.1 GCA_003165235.1 Syntrophobacteraceae bacterium | reverse complement strand
GTATCTCACGCAAGGAGCTTGCCGATTATTGGCGCGCGAAAGGCGGCGGGGACCTGTTCAATGAGCGCGAAATGGAAGCCGAGCAGAGAAAGGAGGGTTAATCATGGCGATTCGAAAGCGTGGCAGTGGCTGGCAGATTGACTATTTTGACCCCACAGGAAAGCGGGTCCGCAAATCCTTTGCCAAAAAGAAGGACGCGGAGGCCGAGCTTGGCAAGCGGGTATCTCTCATTGCGGAGAAGCGATATCTGGACGTGAAGAGGGACTACACGACCATGCTGAATGAAGTTTTAGCCAGATACGAGGAAAACTATAAACATCAGGCCAGCTTCCTGAATTCCAAGTGTCACTTTATTGAAAACTTCCGAGAGTATTTCGGCAATGAAACCAGGCTGGAGAACATCAAGTATATGGAGCTTGAGACCTACCGCAATCACTTACGGCGAAAAACCACGAAGAGCGGAGGACTCAGGACCGTTGCAACGATCAACCGGGAAATGGCCTGCCTTCATCATATCTTTCAGAAAGCGGCCGAATGGGAGATGATCGAGCGCAACCCCTTTGACCGGGGAAAATCTCTTCTCACCAAAGAGAACAACAAACGACTCCGCTTCCTGACAGAAGACGAGATCACGAGGCTTCTCGAAGAATGCCATAAACATCTGCGTCCGATTGTGATATGCGCCCTCAATACCGGAATGCGAAAGGGCGAAATACTTAGCCTGGAATGGTCACGGATTCGCAATGGGTTTATCTACCTAGAGAAGACGAAAAACAACGAAGCCCGGCAGATCCCGATCAATGACACCCTGGATAAGCTGTTTGCGAATATGAGGCGGGCGCAAGGGCCGGGGGCGTCGCACGTCTTCACTTTCGCAAAGGGTGAGCACAAGCTAGGGGTGGATGGGCCGGTAAGGGAGCGCAAAGGACCCGCACCACTGCCGGAAATGGTTCAGAACGTGAGAACGGCTTTTGTCGGAGCTTTAGACCGGGCCGGGATAAAGAACTTCAGGTTTCACGATCTACGGCACACCTTCGCAAGCCACATGGTTATGCGCGGGGCCAGCTTGAAAGACCTTCAAGAGCTGCTCGGGCACAAGTCAATGTCGATGCTTCTCCGCTACACTCACCTTACGCAAGAGCACAAAAAGAAAGCCGTCAATCTCCTCCAGGGGCTTACCGCAATAGCGGAGAAGGCGGCACCTGTCACAAAAGTGTCACAAAATGAAAAGAGCCGTACATCGGTGGCTGTTAAGTAGCTGATTTTATTGATACCCCCGGCGTGACTCGAACACGCGGCGCCGAGATTAGGAATCTCGTGCTCTATCCACCTGAGCTACGGGGGCGAGGGAATTAAAACTACCGCATTTCAAAGAATCTGGCAAGCCCCGACGAATCGATACACGTCTGCTGCCCGCTCCCTGCTCCGGGGGCTGGCTTTTTCACGCCCATATCAAACCGGCTTCAAGGGCCGATCTGCGCCTCTTTCCAGGATGACCTCGTCTATCAGTCCGTAGTCCTTCGCCTGCTCTCCGGACATATAGAAGTCCCTGTCGGTGTCTCGGTGTATCTGCTCGACTGGCTTTCCCGTGTGAGTCACCAGTATCTGGTTCAGGTCTTCGCGGAGTCTCAGAATTTCCTTTGCCTGGATATCAACATCGGTCGCCTGACCCTGGAAGCCGCCCATCGGTTGGTGCAACATTATACGGGCATGGGGAAGAGCGAATCTCTTGCCTTTTTGCCCCGCAGCCAGGAGGATCGCCGCCATGCTGGCCGCCTGTCCCATGCACAGGGTTTCAACCTTCGGTTTTATGTACTGGATCGTGTCGTAAATCGCCAGGCCCGCCGTGACCAGGCCTCCCGGAGAATTGATATAAAAATGGATGTCCTTGTCGGGGTCTTCGGATTCGAGGAAAAGCATCTGAGCGATAATTACGTTCGCAATATCGTCGCTGATTGCGGTCCCAAGGAAAACGATCCTGTCCCTCAACAATCTTGAGTAGATGTCCCATGCCCGCTCACCGCGGCTGCTCTGCTCGATTACAATTGGAATGAGTCCCACTAAAATATCCTCCTGTATGGCCCCGCGTTCGGGGCGATATTATCAGTCCTGCACGGTTTCTTCGGCCTCGGGGCCGGCTTCGGGCGCCTCTGCCTCCTCTGGCGTGTCCACGAAGACAGCTTCACTTTCTATGAACTTAAGCACTTTGTCTTGAAGTTTTCTTTCCCTTTCCCGATCGACAATAGCGCTGTCCCGGTATTCACTCTGGACCTTCGCCAGGTCCATGCGGTAGGCGGCGGCTATATCCCTGAAAACCTGCTCCTCTTCCTCGGAATCGAGCGAGATCGCTTCGGCTTCCGCCATCTTGTCGATCACGAGCCTGATTCGGATGTCCCTTTCCGCCTGAAGCTTCGATCCTGTCCTATACTCGGTCTTATCCAGGGTGTCAGCGTCAAACTTGAGTCCCTGGATTTCGAACTGGTGTTTCAAGTTCTGGAGAATCCTGTCGGCTTCCCGTTCGATCACTCTAGGCGAAATTTCAAACTCAACCTTGCCCAGTATTTGTCTAAGGATCTGATCGCGGACGTTTTGAGAGGCGCTTTGCTCCTCCCGCTCGAGGAGTTTTTTGCGGAATTCCTGCCTCAGCGCATCGAGGGTATCGAACTGGCCTTGACCCAGGGATTGGGCAAACTCGTCATTGAGTCCGGGGACTTCCTTTTCTTTGAGTTCCTTTATAGTCACGTCAAACCGCACGCTTTTGCCGGCCAGCTCGGAGGTGGGAGCGTCCTCGGGATAGTAGAGTTCAAATGAGAAACTTTCTCCCGCTTTGCGCCCCAACAGGTGTTTGTCGAAATCAGGGTGGAGGCTCCCCTTGCCGATCTCGGCCAAAAAGTCGCTGGTCTTGCCCTTCTCGAATACCTGGCCGTCCACGCTGGGTGTGAAGTCGACGATCGCCACGTCTCCTTCGCCAATGGGGCGTTCGCTCTCGATCGCGCGAAGTTGAGCATGGCTCTGGACAAGTTTATCCAATTCGGCCTGTATCTGCTCATCGGTGACTTCGACTGCCGGCTTATGGATTTTCAGGCCTTTGTAGTCAGGCAACTGGAAGGGTGGACAGATATCGACCACGGCCGTGTAGGTAAATGCGCCGCCCTCTTCGAAATGCGACTCGCTTACATCGGCCTGGGTCAGCGGTTTGAGGTCGGAGTCCTTGAGCGCATCCCCAAAGGTGTCCTCGATGAACTGGGATGAAACCTCGTGCTCGACCGCTTTTCCATAATAGGATTTGATTATGCTCAGAGGCGCCTTTCCCGGCCGGAAACCTTTGATCTTGGACTTTTTGGCCAGATCGCGATACTTTTTTTCCAACTCTTCGGTGACTCTGGACTCCGGGATTTCCACTCGGATCTTCTTTTGACTCGGGCTGATCTCAGTTAACGAAACGTTCATCTCCACTCTTCTTACCTCTCTGATGAAGTGAGTATCTCAGGGTTGGCAAAGGCGCACTTTCCTCGTATGATAGACTTATATAGCACCCTACCGACCGAAAAAAATAACCACTCTGCGTAGCGCCAGCACGTAGCGCGGCAGGCCGACCGCGCGACAAGTCTATCTCGCGCGTTGGGCGTTCGCGGGAGGCCTGGTGCGAGAGGGGGGATTTGAACCCCCAAGGGTTGCCCCGCTGGATCCTAAGTCCAGTGCGTATGCCATTTTCGCCACTCTCGCACAGAGACTCGTATGATAGAGTTATATAGCACCCTGCCGAAAAAAAATAACCACTCTTTGCGTCGTGCGAGCGCGTAGCGNNGGGGCGTTCGCGGGAGGCCTGGCGCTTACACCCGATGATTCAGCACTTTCCCGGGATCGCCTGTCGCCGCCTTTTCGCTGCCGTCTCGGCTCCTTGGAAAAGGAGTTATCATTTCCCGGCTTCTACGGATGCTCCGTGCCAAGTTTTCCCTTAAACTCGTAATTTTATCTCATTGCTCTCCATTTGTGAAGAGATAAGCTCCCAATGTCCCCCACTGATAACCCGGAGCGCATTGCGCCCGGCTTTAGCAGGGTGATGAAAAGGGTTTTCTGGCGGGAAAAACGCCTTAAAATTGCTAATGATTTCGTCATTACGGTGGACCCTCACTTCGTTCAGGTCCGGGCTTAACGCTGCCGACGTGATTAAACGCTTCAAGTCCGGGCACGATCTTTTGTGAGTGCCCGGACCGGAATCCAGGCTTTTTACCAACCTATTGATGTTAAAGCAAAAGTAACTGGCCCCGGCCCCCGGACTAGACACTTCCGGGGCAGGCTCTGCCGGGGGGACGTCTATAGGGTTTTTCGCCCTGATGTGGGAATTCCAATCCTTTTTCATCACCCTGTTAGGCCTGCACCCCAGGTTCGTCCACAAGGAGCCGCCGGGTCCCGTCAGGCTCCTCTACGACCCTGAATCCAAACAGCGTGCTCATCCGGGCGAAGCTCCTGCCGAACAGCAGCTCCATATTCTGGGCCGGAATTTTGAACTTATCACTCACAAACTGCCTGAAATGCTCCTCGTATGAAAGGAGCCTCAGCACCTCCTGAACGTTTCCTCCATTACTCCGGCTCAGCTCTTCGAACGCGTCTGAAAGTGCTGCGAACCCGCATCGGGTTTCGTGTTCGGCGATTATCTCCAGCAGCAGATCGGCACCCTCGAAAATGTGTTCCCTCAGCAGGAATGGCTCTTCGGCCGTGTCTCGAGCGGGGATAGGGTCCCAACACGCCTGAGCCCGGCATTGAACAGGCCGATCGACATGGATGGAGCACCGTTCGATTTGAGAAATCAGGAACACACATTCCCGCAGGCCGTCTTTTTCCCTGACCTTGATTCTCTCCTGGGGAAGCACGAAGGGCTTTCCATCAAAAGGCGAGTGCGCAGGCTCGCCTTTCCTCAGGGTTATGAGCTGGTCCCACGGGATTTTGCCGGACCGAAGGAGCACAAGATCTTCCAGGTGAAGGGTAGGGCTCCCCATCCGGCAGCACTCGCCGCACTGAACGCAGGCGGGCAGAATAGTCCGGCTGGCCTCCTCGGCGGCAAGCAGCAAGCGCTTCCAGGCATCGAGCCGTTGCGAACCCTTTATCTTGTCCCAACCAGCGGCCACTTCCTGAAAGGCGGGGGTCTGCTCGATTTGCCAACGGATACGCCGGGAAGGGATGAGCAAGTTGGTTTCTTCCTTAAGGAGCGCTTCCACAAAGACGAACCAGTTCGCCCGAAACCGATCGATATCCCACGCAGAGGGATGATTTATAGAAAGTTCGGAAATACCCTCTGACTCTTCTTGCATAAAAATTTGCGCCTGTCGAATCGAGAAAGATAACAGCCCGGGACGGCGGCTGATTTTATCTGCCGGTTCACAATCTTAGCCGATTCAAACATACAGATCAATCCTGCAGGCAGGCCCCGCCATTTTCGAGATCTCTGTCATTTCGGCATCGCATCTGAAAACTGAAGTATCTGAATTCCGGTTTTGGGGTCTTTTTTTCGAAAGCCTCCAGTTCCGCAGATTTCCAGCAGGATGACTTCGCCTGTCAGCCATACGTCTACCCCTGCCCTGGCGCAGCCAACGGTCGCCGTGCCTTCCCTGCCCGTCGCGGCGTGCATGTGCAGCTCAGGATGCCCGTTCTCATCGGGAAAAAGCGTTCCTGCCGCAAGGACCTCCTGAATTCCGCCTAATCTGTGAATTATCGGTATAATGTCATCTCCCCTGTTTTCCTCCGGGCCGACTACAAGGCGGCTCGTCGCCCCAGCCCCTCCGACAAATATTACCATTGCGCTGCGGACCGCATGCTCGAGGGCAAAATCAACCACTGCGTCGGGGAGCCGTTCTCCGGTCTCGAGCTTCAGGACAAAAATGCGCCCGATAGTTCCTTCGCTATACTGCATAATGCGCTGCTTCCCTCGTATGACAGGCTTGTTAACGATGCTAAACGATCATTTGGTAAAACGCTCTCGCGGGCATCCCAATGCGACGAGTGATACATAGCCCGGAAGGCGTCCCCTGAAGTGTCTAATCTGGTCATTCCTCTTACCGCCTTTAGGCGGAAGTCGTACGCATTGGGCGTTCGCGGGGCGCCTTTTTGCGAAAGAAGAATAACCGTCAGGGGCTGCTGCAAAAAAAAATCCCGGGCGACCAAAAAACCCGGGATTTTGCATTCTTCCACACATTCCAACGCAGGATTAAACACCAGATCGAGGCGCTCAACTGTTCCGGTATTGTGAGAATGCCCCTCTGGCGGCGCTGTGGATCATGCCGAGCGCATCATGCGACGTTCCCGGCGCTGGATGCGTTTTATCGCTTTTTTCTTCTTGATTCGCCTGCGCTCTCCTTTGGACAGATAGTAGTTGTGGCGGCGCAAGACGGGTTGAACGTTTTTCTGGAAATCTTTGCGGAGCTTGCGAATCTTTTTCTCAATGTTTTCCCTCGGTTCAGCCTCCGTGCTTACCAATAAATTTCACCTGCCTTTCAAAAGGGCCTCATCCGGGAGGCAATAAAATAATCCGGCCGGCGTATAGCTTCACCAGGCCAGAAGTAATCAAATCTATATCAGCGTGTAGATTAAATCAAGCAAAATAGCTCTGAACATGGGCATTTTACTGCGAAGCAAGATCGTAGTGCGAGAAGTGCATCGTGAAGGTCGCCCGCCCCTGGGTTGATGACCTGAGGGACGTGGAGTAGCCAAACATCTTCGAGAGCGCAACGACCGCCTCAATCACCTGGATCGCCTTTCGCGCCGTTATGCTCTCGATCCTTCCTTTCCTCATATTTATCTCGCCCAGCACTTCTCCGAGAAATTCTTCGGGCGTGAGTATTTCCACAGACATGCAAGGTTCGAGCAATATCGGGGCGCCCCGCTCGAAACCGTTTCTGAAAGCCATCGAGGCGGCCACCCGGAAGGCAAGCTCGCTCGATGCCCCTTCCTGGAAAGTCCCCGCGAATACGGTCGTCTCGACGTCCACGACAGGATAGCCGGAAATAGTCCCGCTGGTCAGCGCGTCCTGAATCCCTTGCTGGATTGCAGGGAAAAATATCTCCGGAATGGATTCGCCGCGCGCCTCGTTCACAACTCTGTCGCCAAGTCCCCTTTCCCTTGCGGCCAGGCGCAACTGGACCTCGGCAAAATGCCTGGTCCCCCCGATCTCCCGGTCGAATACCCCGATTCCATCCGATCCATGGCTGATGGTTTCGCGATAGACAACCTGCGGCTTCCCTGCATTCACAAGGACGTGGTAATCTCGCTCGAGCCTGTTCAGGACGATTTCCAGGTGCAATTCGCCCATCCCGCTGACGATCATCTGACCCGTGTCGGAGCTCTCGACGAACCGGAACGTAGGGTCTTCTTCGGAAAGCTTTGAGAGGCTGTCGAAGAGTTTTTCCTGGTCTGCCCTGGTCTGCGCTTCGATGGATATCGAAATTACCGGCTCGTAAACTTCCACGGGCTCGAGCAGCACGGGCCGGTCCGGGTCGCAGATAGAATCGCCGGTGGTCGCGGTTTTTAGCCCGAGCACCGCGACCAGATTGCCGGCCCCCGATCTTTCGATCCGTTCCCGCTTGTTTGCGTGCATCTGAAATATGCGCGATATCTTCTCGCGGGCGCCTTTCGAAACGTTCAATACGTCGGCGCCAACCTTGAGCACCCCGGAGTAAATCCGCAGATAGGTTAACTTGCGGCCCTGGTCCATGAATATCTTGAACGCAAGAGCCGCCAGAGGTTCACGTTCATCGGGCTTGCGCTGCTCGACGGCGCCCGTCCGGGGGTTGGCGCCCTCGACCGCCGGCACATCGAGCGGCGAGGGGAGAAAATCGACGATTGCGTCCAAAAGCGGCTGCACGCCCTTGTTTTTTAACGAGCTGCCGCAAAGCACCGGAACGGCTTTAAGCGCAAGCGTAAGACGCCTTATCACCCGAATGAGCTGCGCTGCCGTAATCTCATCGCCTCCAAGATAGCTCTCCATCAACTCGTCATCGAATTCGCCGAGCTTGGCGACCAGATCTTCCCTGGCCTCGTTTGCCGCAGGCCTGAGATCGGGGTCGATCTCCCCGATTCTGAATTCCGCCCCCAGGGTCTCGTCGATCCAGAATATCTGTTCCATTGAAACCAGGTCGATTACGCCCCTGAAGTCCGATTCAACCCCGAGGGGTAACTGTACGGGCAGCGGGATGGTCTTGAACTTGTCCGCAATCTGGCTCACCGTGTTATTGAAATCCGCCCCTATTCGGTCCATTTTGTTCACAAAAGCTATCTTGGGCACGTTATGGCGGTCGGCCTGATGCCAGACGGTCTCCGACTGCGGCTCGACCCCGTCGACCCCCGAAAATACGGCTATCGCCCCGTCCAGGACCCTTAACGATCGTCCGACTTCTATCGTGAAATCAACGTGACCGGGGGTGTCTATCAGGTGGATTTCATGGCCGCGCCACTCACAGGTCGTAACGGCGGAAGTAATCGTGATGCCCCGCTCTTGCTCCTGTTCCATCCAGTCCATCACAGCGGTGCCGTCGTGCACTTCGCCCATCCTGTGGGAACGGCCGGTATAGAACAGGATACGTTCGGTCAGCGTGGTCTTGCCCGCGTCTATGTGCGCTATTATTCCGATGTTTCTATAAAGTTCCAAACGCTTTGGCTCGGACATAAACTCCACTTTCCCATGCCGATTTGAAGATCGTCCTGCATCTAATTTTAACAAACGTGCAAGTTTAGGGAATCTGTACATATATGTCAAGCTCGCCGCCCGCGCCAAAGGGGGGCAATAGGTGAATAGGATGATAATCCGGTCATTCCTCTTTGATGGTAGTCAGATTAGCTCTTCGACGGCAAATCGCCATCGCAAACGATTAGCCGGCGGCCGGCGCCGGAGCATGAAATCCGGTGTAATCACAGGCACTTGTGATAGAAGCAAGATAAATAACGCAATATCAAGATTTGGTGCATAAGAAAGAGATTGCGTGAAAAACAGCGACTAAAACGATTCAGATCAGACTCAGGCTGGACAGACTTATCCTATTTGGTCCGAATCAGGCTCTATGTTTCCGGATATCTCTCTGTGCGCCCATTAATCGGGCTTTTTGCCCGATAATCCGGTCTAATCGTGAATAATCCCGGATAACCCGATTTGATTTTCTCGGGCTGAACTGTTAGAAACATCTCCATCCTATCACTCTTGCGGGTACCGTGAGTGCCATAGGGGCCTCTTTGAAAAATGTGAGGAGAAACCAGTATGGCGCCTGATTCAAGCCTCCACAGGCACCATGCGGCAGGATCCGAAGCAGTCCTTCGCGTTTTTGTGAAGGTCGCTGTTTCCTTTCTACTTTCCCTGTTCATTTTCCACTTCCCAGCTCAGGCAGGGGTGGAGAGCACGGAAATCCTCGGGGCGCTGGCAGCGCTGTCGTTGCCCGGCGATTCACCGAAAAAGGATATTTCCGCAATGCCTCTCACCCAGCCCACTCCTACGGATGCTCGAAAAGGGACCTCCGCGGTGCTTTGGAGAAACGGAATCCAGATACCCCTACATGAACCACTTGTTGAGAAATACATCCGCTTCTACCAGGGAGAAGGCCGAAATACTTTTTCGGATGCCATGAAAAAGGCAAAAACATGTCTCCCCCGTATGACTGAGATTCTAGAGAGCCAGGGAGTACCGGCTGAAATGGTTTCCATCGTGTTTGTGGAGAGCCGTTTCGACAAGAACTCGTCGTATCGAGGAGCGGGTGGTTATTGGCAGATGATGGCGGCAACAGCGAGGAACATGGGATTACGGGTTGACCGATGGGTCGATGAAAGACGAGACCCTATCAAGTCGACCAAGGCTGCCGCCAAATACCTGAAAACACTTAACGAACAGTACGACTCATGGTTGTTGGCCCTTGCCGCATATAATGCGGGAACCAGGCCGATTAATTGCGTGGCTAGAAAGTGCCGCGTTAAGGACGGGGAGCTTTATGGGCGAAAGTTGCCCGCGTATTCGGCAGTTTATGTTTCAAAAGTGCTGGCCGCGATGAATATAATGCGCGAGCCGGAAAAGTACGGGTTTGAGTGTCCCAATTATTGTAGTCCTACGGACTTCGATCCGGTTTTGATCAATACGCCTCTGAAACTCGAAGAGGTGGCGCAATGGATCGATGTGCCCGTCAGTCGTTTACAGGAACTCAATCCGTCACTGCGACTGGATGCGATGTCCCCCGGTTCCGGATTTGCACTGCGTTTGCCTCCGGGTTCCAGAGAAAAATTCGACCTCGCCTACGAGGTCTATACCCGAAGGTAAGCCTCTAAAAAGGGGACTATGGCGCCTCACGAACAAATCTTCACCATATGGAAAAATTGCCCGTATGAGTATTAGGATGGTGGCAGTCGAGCTTTATCGGGTCATGAAAAAGATAGAAAAGCTCGAGCAGGAGTTGGAGAGTACGGAGGCCGGGTCACAGGAAAGAGCGGCAATCGGGAGGGATCTCAGAGAAGCCTAGGTCCAAAAGGGCCGGGTGAAAGAAACGCCCGATGGAGCCAAAGGTGGTTAATCGAAAAAACCGCTCAAGTCTGTTTCCATGACCGGCGGCCGAGACTTGCAATGCCACGGTTAGATTAAAGGCCCTCCCCCCCGGGAGGGCCTTTTCTTTTGCCTTTGCCGCCCGGCGCGAAGGAATCTTATCAAATGCCGGTTTCTTCGGGAAAACCCACCTCGAAAATATCCAGGTCTCTTCCGATTCTGATGGACTGAAATTTTTTGCGCGCCTCCTCTTCGAGTTTCCCGAGTTCGCTGTTTTCGTACCTGGGGCTTATATGAACGAGGATCGCCCTGGCGGCGCCCGATTTCCTGGCGATCCCTGCTGCTTCGGCGACCGTCATGTGCCCTTTTACATGGGCGTGTTCGGAGTGTTCGGTGAGAAACATACCTTCCAGAAAGGCCAGGTCTGCTTTTTTGCACAGAGAATAGACGCCGGGGGCGGGTCTGGTGTCCACCACGAAGGCGATATGCCTGCCCCGTCTGGCAGGGCCAAGCACCTCGGATGGTTGCACGGTCTTATCTGAGGCAGTCTTTACGCTTTCGCCTTTTTGAAGTTTCCCCCAGAGCGGTCCCATCGGCACTCCAAGGCTCTGCGCCCGCGCAGGGTTGAATTTTCCCGGCCTGTCCAGCTCTTCGAACCTGTATCCAAGGCAAAACCGGCTATGTTTGACCGGTTGCCACAAAATCTTGGCTTGCTCGTCCCGGTATGCCGGACCACTGTTATCTGGGGACCATTCGGTGATGTTTATCGGGAAGTTGACCTTGAACTCAAGCGTTTTCTGACACTGGGTGACGAACTCCCGCGTCCCGGGGGGACCGAGGATCGTAAGGGGGGTAGGGTCCTCCATCTGGGCCCGGAGCATGATCATACCCGGAATCCCCAGGCAGTGGTCGGCATGCAGGTGGGTTACCGCGATCAGCTTCAGCCCTCGCACCCCGAGCCGCGCCCTTTTCCAGTTGATCTGCGTGCCCTCCCCGGCGTCGAACAGATATATTTGGCCATTGAGCCTTACCGCCAGGGAAGAAAGCATCCTGTAGGGCATAGGCATCATCCCGCCAGTCCCGATCAATACGCATTCCAATTCGCGATCCTTATCGCACGCTGAGTCAGGGCATTGCGGCCGGCCCTGTTCCGTTTCGCCTTAATCGTTCCGCTGCCCTGATTTGAGTTTCGAGCGGTCCGCCCGCCTGCAGCCGGCAGGGTCGGCCCGGCAAACATTATAATAAATAACACGCCATACAAGCAACACATCAAGGTCGGGCCCATCGAGGCAAGGCGGGTTCCGAAGGGTATCGAGCCAGGCCTCCCACGAACGCCCAACACGCCAGAAAGATGTGCGGCGCGGCCTGCCCGCTACGCGCTCGCACGACGCTGAGAGGTTATTCTTTTTCGGTAGGGCGCCACTTAAGTCTATCATACGAAGAAAATCGGTAAACGGAGGCGTTTTGATGGAATTTTTTCCTTCCGTAAAGTATCATTGAATCAAGCTGGATTAGAAACCCCACTTAGAAGGGAGCACAGAAATGGCCGATGAAAACGCGGTTTGCAGTGGTTACCAAAAAATGCCGGTCAGTCGGCTCGAGCCTGGAGAGATGGGAGTTCTACTGGCTCGGGCCGGTGCAGGCAAAACAGCCTGCCTCACTCATCTTGCCCTGGGATACCTGCTCGACAGGGAGCCTGTTCTCCATGTGTGCGTCGATGTGGTCCCGGACAAAGTGAAGCTCTGGTACAATAGACTCCTCAAAGATATCTTTTCGAACCAGCCCGAATGTAAGGTCGCCGACTTACAGCACTCTATCGAACCACTCAGGTTTATAATGTCATTCCTCAACCGGACATTCAGTCCGGAAAAGTTGGAGACGAGCATCGAAAGTCTGGAGCAGCAGGCGAAGTTCGTGCCCGCGCTCATCATTCTGGACGGTCTGGACTTTGGCCGCGCGCATGCGCTTTTCGAAAAGATAGGCGGTATCGCCCGCAGGCGCTCGGCGTCGGTCTGGGTCTCCGCAAGGTCCCATCGGCATATACCGGACGTAAATGAAAGAGGCATCCCATACCCCATTGACGCAATGGACGACCTTTTCAGCTCCGTTTTCATCCTCCAGCCGGAAAACGACGGCATCAGGCTGAAGGCGCTCAAGGAAAAAGGCAATTACAATCCGGCTGCAGATTCCGAGTTTTTACTTGATCCCAATACCTTTCTGTTGCTGAAAAAATCCCACCTCGCAGAGCGTGGAGATCAATGAGGTTCGCCATTCATTGATGGAAGAAGATCTGATTGCCAGTCTGACGCGGCAGGTAAAAGAGGAGGTAATCGAGAACTACCTGCTGGAGCGCCGTCTGATAGAGCTTCAAATCGAACACGTTGACACACAGGCTGCTGAAATCCGGAGGCTGGCCGGGGTGGTCGGCCTGCGGCTGGCAAGGCTTTCAAGTCTCATGATTCAGCCGGACATGCAAAGCCGGCTCCTTGAACTCCTTGGAATGAGCTCCTGCTGCTTCTGGGGCGCCTGTCTGAATGAAAAATTCAAACCCGGAGTGCGGCTGATTTGGGTCAGGGCGCTGACCAAAAAAGCAAAATTCCGTAAGGTGGTCCTCGAATCCTACTCCCGCCTTCTTTACCGCATGACACAATATAAGGAACAGTGCGAAGAACTCACAAACGAGTGCTTGGCGGTCAACAGGAACATCGAGTCCTTCCAGAAGAATTTCGACCTGCTTGCGATACTCAGTTTCATCAGGAATCTGGACTTGCGTGGGATCGAAAGAAAGAAGATTCTGGGGGACAACTTTACACCGACGGAAATGGCCGAGTTGGACAAAAATCTCTATATCAGCCCCGTATCGATGGAAAAACTCGACGTTTCCGCCCCTCTGGACCTTCCTGAGCCCAATTCGATCCGTGCAGAACTCGGCAACCTCGCCGAGGAAATATTTCAGCGTTACGGGAAGGAGGTGAAAAGAATCCTGAGGTAATTCTAGGCTCGCGACGTCGAGATCCAACTCAGAAACCCGATTTCCGGTTTGACGCGCCGCCCCTTTCGGTATATCTCTCCAGCTTGCGGTTTGAATGCTCGACAGTTAAACTCAAAGGTAAGGCGCCTTTTTTTGCGTAGATAAAGTCGAAGCGCCCACGGCGGCGACAGTTTTGCGTTGTTATCGCCCTCGGGACGGCATATCGGCGGAGAGCCAAAATTAACCGCGCAATGGCTCGGTTTTGGAGGAGAATTGGTAAGTATAGCCACTCGGAAGAGGTTCTGGGTTGCCGCTGTCTTCGGCATTATCGTTCTCTTCTATACCGTCAAGCAGGCCAACCTTCACAAGTTTGCGCAACATTTGGGAGATATAAGCCCTCTTTGGGCCCTTGCCGTAGTAGCCTCAGCTTTCTTAAGCTATGCCTGCGTTGCAGCAGTTCTTGACAAACTGCTCAGGGGCATAGGCCTCTCGATCTCCTTTGGGTCCTGTTTCAAGATCTCGCTGTTGTCCTGCACCCTCAACTACCTGATGTCGGTGGCCGGACTGAGCGGGGTGGCTGCAAAGGTCTACCTGCTCTCACGCGAGAACATCCCGCCGAGCAACACGCTCTCGGTGTCGATCATACACGGCTTTCTCACCAACACTATCGCCGTCCTGTTCATCTACCTGGGATTTTTCTACCTCTACAGCCAGCACCAGATAACTGAGCGCAACCAGGAAGTGTTCGGGGCGCTGGTCCTGCTCATTGCTTTCCTGCTGACCTGGGTGACCATCCAGACAATCATTCATGAGGCTTTCCGGAAGAAGGTGTGGAAAATCGGTCTCAACCTGGTGATTGCCTTTTGCGCCCGGATTGGAAAGCCGCACTGGATCGTGCGCGAAAGAGCAGAGGTTTTTTTCGAAAACTTCAATGCGAGCCTGAACATGATCATGAGAAACAGGGGAGTGCTGCTGTTCCCGGCCTCCCTTGCCCTTCTCGACTGGATATGCATGTTCCTTTGCCTGAAGTTTTCGTTTGTCGCGATAAACTACCCGGTGAGCAATAAAGTTTTAATGGTGGGATTTTCGATTGGTCTTTTCATGAGCCTGTTTTCGCTGACCCCTGCATCGATCGGACTCATGGAAGGCTCAATGGCGGGATCGTTCTACCTGATGGGACTCGACTACGAATATTCCCTGCTGGCGATCCTGATCTACCGAATAGCCTACTACTTCGCCCCTATCGCCCTGAGCATTTTCTTTTTCAAACGATTCTTCCCGCCTTCGGACCTGTCCAAACCAGGCAAGGAATACAACAAGGCCTAGCAGGGGCCGGCTTTCCGGATTTCACTTTGTATTGGGAAATCCCATCGTCCTGACTATCCACTTGAATTTAACGGCAATTTCCACCATAGTAGGCCAACTGAGGTGATTTCCTGTCGCATATGATCGAAAGTCTAATGAAAACTGCCGCCAAAGTCATAGGGGTCTTCTTTTTTGTCCTTGCCATGCTGGGGAATGCCAACGCGGATCAAGACCGGAGGCAGGTTTCATTCGTTCCGCAATGGATGCCCCAAGCCCAGTTTGCCGGCTACTATGTCGCCCTTGAAAAGGGTTTTTACGAAAGATACGGTCTTGAGGTAAACATTCTCCGGGGCGGACCCGAAAGGCCTTCGGCGGAATGGCTTAAGAAAGCCGCCGTCGAATTCGCAACTATGTTTCTCTCAACCGCAATCGTCGAACGGGCAAAAGGAACCAGGCTGGTAAATGTCGGCCAGATTCTTTCGAGGTCTTCGCAAATCCTGATTGCGAAAAAATCGTGCGGCATCAATTCCTGGCAGGACTTAAACGGCAAAAAGACCGGACTCTGGGGGGCGGAACTAAGCATAATGCCCAGGGCCCTCTTCAGGAGATATGGCCTGCAGGTTGCCGTCATTCCACAGACCTCGACGGTAAACCTTTTCCTGCGTGGCGGCGTGGATGTGGTTTCGGCGATGTGGTACAACGAGTACCACGCCATCCTGGACGCCGGAGTGGAGCCCGAGGACCTCGTGGTGTTCCACCTTTCCGATCTCGGATTCAATCTTCCGGAAGACGGAATCTACTGTTTGGAGAGTACTTTCAAAGACGATCCGCAAAGTTGCTGCCGCTTTGTTCGAGCATCCCTCGAAGGCTGGAGATATGCTTTCGATCATCAGGATGAAGCGCTCGATATTGTCATGAAATATGTAAATGAGGCCAGGATCGCCACGAACCGGCAGCATCAGAAGTGGATGCTCGGACATATGCGCGAAGTGATCGATCTGCCCGAACCCGGAGGATATCAAACGCTATTGAAGGAGGAGGACTACTTGGCTGTCGCCGGCGAACTCATGGCGAACGGCCTTATCGACGCTATTCCCGCTTATTCGGACTTCCTTGAAAACTGTGCTGACGTCAATGAAAAATAGAGGCCTCGCATTCAAACTCATCCTGTTTACCCTTTCCGGCACAATGGCGGTATTTCTTTCCGCATTCGCCTACTTTTATGTCTCCTCAAAAGATTCCATGACGAAATGCGTCGAGGAGAACGCCCGCAACTTAACCCATTCCACAGTGCACCAGATTGAGAAGGTGCTCGAGGGCGTTCAAAAAGTCCCGCTGAATTACGCATCCCTCCTTTCGGCGAGGAATTTTGAAGCAGGGGATATAGCCGGGCTCGTGGAGCGGATGGTTTCAACAAATCTCGAAATCTACGGGGCCGCGATAGCCTTCGAGCCCGATGCTCTTGCGGCGGGAGCTTACTATTTCGCGCCTTACTGCTACAGAAAAGATGACGGCCATCTCATGAATGTCATGCTTGGCGATGAGTCCTATCATTATTTCACGATGGACTGGTACCAGATCCCCAGGGAACTGAATCGTGCTGCGTGGACCGAGCCATACTATGATGAAGGCGGCGGAAACATGATCATGGCCACCTTTTCGGTTCCCTTCTACAAAGGCAAGGACGCAGAAAAGCGGTTCCAGGGAGTAGTGACCGCTGACATCGCGCTGCACGGTCTTCAGCAGATAGTTTCGGCCATAAGACTGTACCGCTCGGGTTACGCCTTCCTCATTTCCCGCAATGGCGTATTCATCACCCATCCCGACAGCCGCCTGGTCATGACTAATTCCATATTCAGCATTGCCGAAGAAAAAAATAGCAGCCTGCTTCGCCGGATTGGGAAGGATATGATCAACGGCGGCGAGGGCCTGGCAGCCCTGGAAAGCGGCTTGTTGCTTCCAGACAAATGCAGGCTCTATTATGCCCCGCTCTCCTCGATCGGGTGGTCGCTCGGCGTCGTTATCCCGGAGCATGAGTTGCTCGAAGGCGTACATCGCCTTGGCCGCATGGTCATCCTGATAGGGCTTGCCGGCGTTTTCCTGATGACGATCATTGTAATGCTGATCGCCCGGAGGATTACCAGGCCCCTTAAAGATCTGTCCGCGGCAACCGTCGAGATTGCCAGGGGCGACCTTGACGCGAAACTGCCCGATATTCAACGGGGCGATGAAATCGGCGCATTGGCCCGTTCATTCGAAGAGATGCGTCTTGCCCTCAAGGACTACATCAAACACCTTACCGAAACGACCTCAGCCAAGGAAAGAATTGAAAGCGAACTGAAAATTGCCCGAAATATTCAGATGAGCTTTCTGCCCAGGGCATTTCCGCCCTTGACGGGAAAGAACCCGATGGAGATATCCGCCAGGCTGGAGCCTGCAAGAGAAATTGGCGGAGACCTTTATGATTACTCCCTGATAGACGATGACCACCTGTTCTTCGCCGTCGGCGATGTCTCGGATAAAGGAATTCCGGCGGCGCTTTTCATGGCTGTGACGAAGACGCTTCTCAAGGGCATCGCGGAGACCGGCCTGGACCCTGCCAGGATACTGAACAGGTGCAATCTGGAACTGTGCGGCGAGAACGACTCCATGATGTTCGTTACGGTATTCTGCGGCGTTCTCGACCTCAGGACGGGCCGGCTGAAGTACTCGAACGCCGGTCATGAACCTCCGGTCATCGTCAGGCGGGATGCTCAGCCCGAGTTCCTCCCGGTCCCCGAAGGATTTCTCCTTGGGGTTGAGGAGGAATCGAGTTATCAAACCATGGAAATTGAGCTTGAGCCCGGAGACAAGTTAATTGTCTATACGGACGGGGTTACCGAGGCCGTGAATGCCGCCGGAGAGTTCTACTCTCACGCAAATCTCATGGCTACGGTCCGATCCTGCTGGTCGCTTTCCGTCGAAGGAATTGCGACGGAGATCCTTGGATCGGTGAAACTGTTTTCATTGGGCATTCCGCAGGCGGATGACATAACGGTGCTCGCTCTGTCATTCGCCGGCGCAGAGGTTTGATCGTCTGAGGATTCATCCAAAGATTCCGAATAAGGGGAAATTGACATGGAATTGTACAGTTACAAGCAGGACAAATTTTTTATAGTGAAGGTCAGCGGCCGAATGGATGCTATTACAGCTCCGGAATTCGAAAAATCTTGCCTGGGATGGATAGAACAGGGCGATTCCGCGCTCGTCGTGGACCTTGAGGGGTTGGAATATATGAGCAGCGCCGGCCTGAGGAGTATCCTGATCGTCGGCAAGAAGCTCAAATCGGTCGGCGGCAGCCTTTCTTTCAGCTCTCTTACGCCCAATGTCGCTCATGTGTTTTCAATTTCCAGCTTTGGTTCCATGTTCCCGGTGTATGATTCACTCGAAAAAGCTCTCGGGAACTCCTGAGGTAAAAATGTCGGCATTGCGCCTGCCAGCGAGCATGGAATCGTTCGGGTCCTTTCGGTCCTTCGTTCTCCAGGAATTGGAACGCGAGAGCGGTCTTGAGGAACTGGCCCCCCGGGTTGACCTCGTAATGGAAGAGCTCCTGGTCAATGCGATCAATTATGCCTATCCAAAGGGGGAAGGGAAAATCGAGGTCGAATGCCTCGCCGAGGGCCCGGGAAGGTTTCGCGTGACGGTAAGAGATTGGGGAGTCCCTTTCAACCCCTTGGACCAGGCCGCCCCGGACCTGTCTGCGGACATCTCCGGCCGCCACGTAGGGGGCCTGGGGATTTACCTGGTGAAGCAGATGGCCGGCCGGCTGACTTACGAATCCCGCGATGGCTGCAATGTCCTCACTATATTATTCGAAAAGAAAGCGTAAAACGCGTCCATCAGGCGAGAGCAGTAAGCATGTGCGCCGAAATGGCGAAAGATTATAGAGCCTGCAAATCAGCGGGGTTGCTCCACGAGTGGCGCAAGAAGCGGGCCGCGTATTTGTCGGCCTGAAACGCGCGCGGGCGCGGGGCCTTTCGTCTCGCTGCCAGGCGGCTCGATGGCGGCGGCCCTTCGTGCCCCGTGCCGCTTTCGAGGCACAATTGCCAGTAAGCAAGAAAAGCGAGTAAAAACAATGGGCAAAACTGGACAGTGTTGTATTTTGTCCGTTTTCCAAAAGTGATGTCTAGGTGAAACACGGGTTTACGGGTGGGCCGAAACCTCTAAAAGTAGACAAAATGCCGCGCGGGCCGTCAACGTCTCGGGCTAATGCTCTACAAGGCGTTAGCCGCGCCTTGACCCAATCAGGTAGTCTGCATGGTTACGGACATATGCCCTTGTTGCCCCTTGCGGCGATGTGAGGCCGGTTTAACAGAGACTTCCACGTCCTGCCCAAGCGTCGTTAAAAAATCCATCAAACGGCCTACAGAAATCGACACAGGGCGGCAGCGCATAAGCGCCGACACTTGCGCCTGTGTTGTGCCTAGCAATTTTGCGGCTTCGGCTTGGGTTACCCCTCGGTCTTTTAGAAGCCGGTAAATTTGCACCGTGAGCTTGGCTTTAACAAGCTCTTGCTCCGAGTTCGGAAACCCTAGGTCGGCAAACACATTCCCGCTGCTTTTTTCGTGATCTGTTGTCATGGTTCGGCCTCCTTAGTTATTTCCGATATAAAGGCTTTCGGCTCGATTCAGCCGGTTGCGGATCAAGTCCATGTCATGCTTGGGTGTTGCTATCCCATGTTTGGCCTTCTTCTGAAAGACGTGCAGCACATAAACCTTGGTGGCGAAACGGACGGTATAAACGGCGCGGTAGGTATCGCCCCTGTAGTCCTCGATCAGTTCCAGAACTCCCATACCGCCAAAGCCTTTAAGCTGCTTCGCCTCGGGGGGCGTTTCCCCCATTTGGGCGGCATTAAGGGCATAGCCAAATGTGCGCTGAACCGGACGCGGCAAAGCCTTCATGTCCTTGCGACTCGACGCGATCCACTCAAGTTCTTTGAGGATTTCATCTTCACCCATTATTCAAATATATAGATTTTTATATAAGGGTCAACAAAAAAAATCACGCCCGACGACATCCGCAGCAACACAGGCGTTTTCGGTCGTTTGTCATTTTGTCCCGTTTTTAAGGTGTCGGTCAGCCCTCAACGCAAGGCGCGGTGCGGGGCCGTTTTCAGAATAGGGACAGTGCAACAAAGTGTCCAGTTAGCGAATCCCATTTAGCAAGGACTCAGGGCCGCCAAAGCCCTGTAAAGCGTTCGCCGCGAGACGTTGAGCGATTTTGCCACATCGTCGGGGCCTTCCCCCTGCTCTATCAGCTTGCGGGCAGGGGCGGCCTGTTGCGCGGACAGCAGCGGCTTGCGGCCCATCCGCACGCCACGAGCCACAGCCGCCGCGCGGCCTGCCTTTGCCCGTTCCTGTATCAACGACCGTTCAAGCTCCGCGAGAATCCCGACCATTTGCCACATGGCGCGGCCCCTACGGAGACGGAGTCGCCCGTCTCGCGGCGGCGAGCACGCGACGAAAGACAGGCGCTCCGAACAAGGGGCGCTCGCACAGAGTGGCTGTTTTCTCGGCAACCTCACCGTAGGGATCGGCCCGAATTATGGTAATCAAGGGCGCCCAGTCGGGTGCTTGGCCTCTGGCAAGAATGTCCTCGATTGCCGCAACCGTAAATTCTTCATGGTTCAAGTGGCGGTGCTTCATGTGTCAAGCCCCGGTAACTTGGTGGGCGGCAGTGTTTGACCTGCCGCACGGGCATCGCGCCATGCATCAACATTCGTTTTCGCCTGTTGAGCCGCCAGTGAGGGATCGACATGAAACGTTTTCTCACAGGCATTCAGCAGCCAATCGGACAGTTTGCCGCACACATCGGCGACGTGTTCCCAGCGATCAAACGGAGGATGAACGCCTTTGTATTCGGCAAGGGCAACTCTATCGAGGTCATAGGGTGGCGGCGCGGCTAATTGCATCATCAATTGAGTGCGGACAACCCACGCGCCGCCGCTCTTTTGCGGGTAGAGTTCATCCATGCGCCACAGCGCTTCACCGGCGGCATCGATCCCCATGTGCGCCGCCAGAGCGGCCAAATCAAGATAATCTCGCGCAGCGTTGCGTTCGAGGCAGAGAAACGCCTTGATGCGCAGCACTTCCGGCAACGTCGGCAAAACCACGTCATGGTCGCCAACACGCATGACCGTGGTTTCCAAAGGCCGTGTGCGGCGCAATTGGCGCACGCCAGTCTCGACCCCATCCAATGATCCAAGAATCAAAACCGGTCGTTTGACCCGGGCCGTCTCCCATCCGGCGACAGACTCAAGCTCTATCAAAACGGCGTCGAAGCGCTCACGGAGATCGGGGAGAACATGATCGTGATCAAACGAGAGACGATGCCCCGCGTAAAGCGCCGAAGCTGTCCCGCCGACGAGCACGGCTTCCGGCAACACACTTTGCAATCGGCAAAGCGATGCCAGCACAGCTTCCCATGCTTCGCCTTCCACGACAGACTGTTTGTCATTTTTGCTCATGGCCCTTTATATCACAAAGACTTACAGAGGACAATTTTCAGGCCCGCGCGGCCTTTACTTTGCAAAGGCTCGAAGCCGCCAAAGCCCTGTAAAGCGTTCGCCGCGAGACGTTGAGCGATTGAGCCACATTGTCAGGGCCTTCCCCCTGCTCTATCAGCTTGCGGGCGTGTGCGGCCTGTTGCGCGGACAGCAGCCGCTTGCGGCCCATCCGCACCCCATGAGCCATAGCCGCAGCGAGGCCCGCCTTTGTCCGCTCCTGTATCAACGACCGTTCAAGCTCCGCGAGAATGCCGACCATTTGCCACATGGCGCGGCCCGTGGGCGTTTCCGTGTCGATAGCCTCAGTCAGCGACCGGAAGGCCACGCCCAGCGCTTTCAGATCATCCAGCAGGGCTATAAGGTCACGCAACGACCGGCCCAGCCGGTCAAGCTTCCAGACCGTCAGCATGTCACCGGCCTTGAGAGCCTTAAGGCATTTTCCCAGCGCTGGCCGCTTGGTGTTTGAGCCGACGCCTTGCCGGTGAATATTTGGCGGCGCCCTGCCCGATTTAGGGCCCCCGGTTGCAAGCCGGAGTTTTGGTCTTCTGTGGAGACTCGATCGTAGCCTATTGTCATGGCTTATCTTGTCCCTGATTTATGGCATTGCTGAGCTGTTGATATCACAACGCCGCGTCGTTATGTCAAAAATCATGATTTAAGGCGCTCAGGATAGAAGGCTACGCAGGTTGTGCTGTCAAGGCTCGCCGGACTCCTTCGGGGTCGCGGGCAATCACCGTGAGGTAGGCGCGGGCCGGTTGATCGGGTTCCGTGCGCCCCTGTTCCCAATCCCGAAGCGTACCAAGGGGGATGTGATACCGTGCTGCAAACTCTTGCTGCGTGAGGCCAAGTATGCGGCGCAAGCCCTTTGTCCGCGGCACACGCCGGGCTTTCTCCAATTCTTCGGCGGTCATGGGTCGCGCGTCCGGATCGGCCGCAGCCGCAGCCTTGATTTCTTCTTCCGTCATCGGGCGCATGGGGATTTCGGGGAAGGGGCGTTCCTCGCCGTTTTCCAAAACCTCGACAACCGCGCCGTCAGAACGAATTTTCGCGGTAGTAGTGCTCTTGCTCATCTTTCTCTGCCCTTCGTGCTGAGATAATTCGAATATATTCGCCGCGTTCTGTGTAGGTCACATGGAGGATTATCCCATCACACACGCCAAGCAGGTTAACGCGCTCTTCCCTGTAGTTTTCACGGTCGTCAATCCACTCAACAAAAAAGTGATCGTTGAGCGCCTTAACAGCTTGCTGAAAGGTGACTCCATGGTCACGCCAATTTGCGGCAGCCTTGTTGTTATCCCAAACAAATTCTGTCATTAGAGTACCGATTATCCGTAGTTGTGTCAAGTGGCCGGTTTTTCTTTTCCCATGGCCCAAAGACTTTTCCGGCCATCCGCACCAGCTCCGTAAGGCTTGCGGCTTCGCCCAGGCCGGCCAGGGCGCCTACACGCGGCTTATTCAGGATCATACCAGGAAAGATGAACATGAAATAGATCATCTGTGCGCCGGATATCTTGGTTTATGGCGGAGAACAGCACACGTCCATTGACACGGCGGCCAATCCGGCGCGGTTTGAAGGGCTTTGGCGGTGAGTGTATGTTTAACCCGTTACTATCTGGACAAAGGGCCGATAACTGAACACAAAATGCCGCAAGGGCCGTCTTTTGCAGAACGACGACCGGAAACACCCAACCACCTTTGAGGTGGATACAAGCTTAACGTCGATGGCGGACTCATAACCCAATCAGCGCATAATCAAGAGCAGGACGTTACCATTTTGGGGGCCTTCAATCGCCTGTTACGGCGCGAATATCCTTGATCAACATAAACAGGTGCCGGCTATCGGTGACTGACGGTACAAATCCGAAGTGCCGATAGAACGCTGCGGCGGAATCGTCTTTTGCATGAACGGCAAGCGAGCGTACCGTTACAATATCGGCAACTTGCAGTGTGCGCCCCAGGGCATCCAAGAGCAGCCCGGCACCGATGCGGCGGCCTTGCCATTCGCTATGCACGGCGAGACGCGCCAGAATGAGAAGCGGTATCGGATGACGCGGCATGCCTTTTACAACGCGCTCCGGCGCGTCAGCGTGCCGGACTTCACCTGCGACAATTGTGTAGTACCCGACGACCGTCCTGTCGCTTACGCCGACGTAGGTTTGCGATGAATTCATCTGTTGCGCCTGCAGGGCATGACGAATAAGGAAGCGATCAAGCTCAGGTTGACCACAGGTGAATGCTTCGACCGCATGAGTTCGCTGCAACTTTTCTATGCGCAGTAGGGCTGTCACGGCTTGGCGTCAAAAACGGATGGTTCGCGGAACAGTCGTTCCAGGCGCGGGTGACTACGTGGCGGAGCGTCAAGGGCAGCGACGAAAGCTTCCCAACGCTTTGCATCGAGCGTGAAGATGCTCCGATCTGCCAGCCGTTCCTCGGCTTCGCTCAACGCCGTTTCGAGAACGAATTCGCTGACGGACTTACGCGCCGCTGCCGCCGCAGCTTGCAACGTCTGCTTGGCGGACTTGCTGAGCCGCAGATCAAGTTTTTCGGTTCTATTCGTGCGTTGAGCAGCCATCATTAAAATCTACCAAAACCGACCGACAATGTCAAGACAAATTGGCGCATTAAATTCGTCTAACCTCTTCCCAGTCGTTTCTAACGATCCTGAGTATCTCTGCGGCCCGCTCCGAGAGAAGATGGATACCCTCCCAATCGGGCCTGCCGACAATCTTTTGCATCAGAAGCGCGGCAGGATTCCGCCAATGAAATAGCTGCGGGCGCGCAGTGCTTCCACCGCGTCCCCGGCCCACGGGCAGGCAAGATTGACCGATACTTGGATTACCTTGATTTTTCCGGTGAGGATTTTATTTTCCAGGCCGTTGAAGTAGGACTCGAAATCTCCCCCTATAGCTCTAACGGCAATTCGGGCGACCCCGGGAAAGTCAAAGACCTCGAACGTGGCATGTGAGGCTATGCTGGCAGGTCGGTCCGCGCGGGAGAGGTCGAGCGTGCGCTGGTCGTCCAGTCCGGAATAAAGGAACCTCAGGGCATTCTCATAGACCGGCGGCAGATAAACCGTATGCGGCCTGGGAATATAGGACCGGAATACGAGCAGGGAGGCCACACGGCCCGATGAGCTCTTTTCCTTGGCGAAGGTCTCAGCCGGCATCAGATCGACCTCCAGGCCGATTTCAACGTGCTTTTGACCCTTGACGGCCTTCTGCATGAAGACATGATTGCAGACCGCCTCACCCCACGTCTCTTCCAATCCCAGCCTCGGAACTAACCGTTCGTAAACGTGGTCCAACATCAGTACATTGACGCCCGCTTTGCGGTGCTCGGGCAAAACGAGCCCCGCCCCGCATTCATAAAGGCCAGGGTAGGGAGATGAGCGGAAAAGCCCCATGTGGCCGATGATATCCCCGCTCTGCTTTCGCGCCACTACGGAGTAGCTTTCCCCCGCTTCCAGCGCTTCGGCAAGCTCTTCGGGGTTATAGAAGCGTTTGACGGGATAGCTGTCGCCATATACGGCCCGGAACAGCCTGCCTATCCCCGGTGCGTCTTCCGGGCGAAAAAGATGTATGAAAATCCGTTCGCCGGAGGTGAGTTCACATACATCCGGTTCGATCGTAGGGGGCTTTCTTTCAGCGTTCATTGCTCGCTCCGATTTTCAGCAAACAGGCGCATCGGATTATTCCTTTCGATTCTATTTGAGCACATTGGCCAGGCGCAGGAGAAGATTTCCCGCGACAATGCGGCGATAATCAGCATCGGCCCGAACGTCGCTGATGGGGGAAACGGCCTTTCGCACCAGGGCGGCGGCCTCTTGCAGAGGCTCCGTGGAGAGCGGTTTGCCGATGAGCGCCTCCTCCGCTTCGGGGCACGTTACGATCGTCGGCCCGGCGCTGCCCCAGGCAAGGGAGGCCTTCTCCACCGCGCCGTCCGGCGCTAAACGGAGCAGGGCCGCCATGCTCACCACCGAACAGGCCAGAGCATTGCGCAGTCCCACTTTTTCGAAATGATGCAGATTATATTCCCCTGGTTTTTTCACCCATACGCCGGCCAGGATCTCCGCCCGCTGAAGGCGCGTCGCGCCCGGTCGCATGATGAATTCCGCTATGGGCATGCGCCTCGAACCCTCTTTTGAGCCAAGCTCCACTTCGGCCCTCAGCGCATAGAGCGGCGGAAGGGTGTCTCCCGCCGGAGACGCCGTGCAGATATTGCCGCCGATAGTGCCCATGTTCCGGACAAGAGGAGAGCCGATTCCCCTGATCGCCTGCCAGAGCACAGGCAAATGGCTCGTAATCAAGGGGTCGTCAAGCAGTTGAACATGCGTCGCGCACGAGCCGATGCGGATGCTTCCGCCCCGTTCGCCCACGCCTTTTAGTTCCTCTATTCGATCGAGACATATCAATGCTTCGGGGTTCAGCAGACCATGGCGCACTCCCACCAGGAGGTCCGTGCCCCCTGCATAGACGGCCGCTTGCGGCTTGTCCTCGAAACAGCGCCAGAGTTCGTTCAGTGAGCCGGGCAAAATGACATCTCTCATTGTGGCGTCCCGCCTCGCATCTTCCTCGCGGCCGCTTCCACCGCATCGACTATTTTCACATAGCCGCTGCATCGGCATAAATTACCGCTCAACCCCTCCCGGATTTGTTCCCTGGTCGGATCGGGGTTTCGGTCCAGCAAATGCACCGCCGCAAGCACTACTCCGGGAGTACAGAACCCGCATTGCACGGCGCCGTATTCTATAAAGGCCTCCTGGACGGGATGCAGGCTTCCGTCTGCGGCAAGGCCTTCGATGGTCGTAACGCGGCGCCCCTGGAGTTGTGCGGCCGCCATCAGGCATGAGAGCCTGGCCTGGCCGTCCACCAGGATGGTGCACGCCCCGCATTCCCCGGCGCCACAGCTCTCTTTTGTGCCGGTCAGCCCCAGGTCTTCCCGCAGCACGTCCACAAATCTGCGTTCGGAGGGGACCTCCACGTGGGTTTCCTCGCCATTCAGATAAAATGAGATTCTCACTCAATTACTCCCGGTCCTCTATCCATTGCGCGAAGCATGCTTTCCGCAGTCAGGGGAGACCTGCTCAAGCGGCGCCCTACAGCATCCTCGACACCGCCTGCTATTGCCGGCAAAGGCGCGTTTGTCCCGACTTCGCCAACCCCTTTCATGCCGAATGGCTCCGCAGACTCGACCATTTCCACTGAAACACTCGTGATTTCGGGAATATCCAGGGATGTGGGAATGATGTAGTTGGTAAAATTTGGGTTCAGTATTCTCCCCTCATCGAGAAGGACCTCTTCCATCAGGCCGTAACCTATCCCCTGGGCGACCGCGCCGTGGACCTGCTGCTCGAAGCCGGACGGATTGATGATCCGCCCTCCTTCGGTGACGGCAAGGTAGCCTTTCACGTCGACTTTTCCAGTGAGTTCATCAACTTCAACGTAAGCAAGATGCGCTGCATAGGAAAAAAACACGTGAGGGAAACCGATTTTGAATTCCTTGCCGGTGTCGACGTTATCCTGAGCAACGGGCATTATGAACTGGTTCACTACGATCCGGTCGGTTTCTGGAAAAAAGCGCCCTAACAGTTCGAGCGGTACCTCCCTGCCCGAGGGAAGGTGCCTTACTTTTCCCGGCAGGAGGGTCAACCCCCGCGCTTCATCGAGCATGAGCATGAGAGCTGTCCGGTGCAGGAGTTTCTCTTTTAGCTCCTTGCATGCCTGGATGAGAGCGTTTCCGTAAGTGTAGGTCGTCCTGCCGGCCGACGAAGAGCCTGAAGGGAGGGTCCGGTCCGTATCCGGCTGTATGAGTTCCATGCCTGAGGCGTCCTGGCTCAGGATTTCTCCCGCAATCTGGACGAATGCGCTTGAGTTGCCCTGTCCCATATCGGGGACACCGCTGTAGACGCGGATTTTTCCTTCCCGCGTCAGCTCCACCTTGGCTATCGCCGAATCCGGGAGCCCCCTGCCGTACCCCATGGCGTTTGATACGGCCGCAATGCCGACTCCTCTTCGCTTGAACGGCCCCGCCGCCCCCTTCCATTTGCCGCTTTCCATCCACAGGCTGTGCCGGCCCAGGGTTTCGAGGCAGGGGACAATGCCCGTGGAATGTACGAGCGTGACCCCCGCGCAGTTCCTGTCACCCCGCCGGAGCGCGTTCTTAAGCCGAATATCTAGGCGGCTCATGCCCAGTTTCGATGCCAGAAGGTCCATCATCCGTTCGATGCCAAAGGATGCCTGGCATACGCCGAACCCGCGCATGGCGCCGCTGATCGGGTTATTGGTGTAAACGCACCATCCCTCAATGAACGTATTCGGGATGCGGTATGGCCCGCCCGCGTGTTCCATGCCGAGCGCCATGACCTCAACGCCAAGGTGCGCGTAAGGGCCCGTATCGTAGATTAGGCCGCATTCAAGCGCGTGCAGCGCGCCGTCCCGCATCGCCCCCAGCCGGTACCGCATCCTGACGGGATGGCGCTTGTAGCCGGCTATGAAACTCTCCTCGCGCTCCCACCACATCTTCACGGACCTGCCCCCGGCGTGCAGGGCGGCAAGGGCCAGCAGGCATTGCACCGTAGAGCCGTCTTTCCCCCCGAATCCCCCTCCCAGGTGTGGACTGATGACCCTGATCGCGTCCACCTCGAGCCCCAGGGCGTGCGCAATCTCGAACCGGTCCCGGAAAGGGGCCTGTGTCGAGACGACCATGACGATTCTTCCGTCCGATTCCCGCCAGGCCAGGCCGTTTTCGGTTTCCAGGAAAGCATGCTCCTGGCCGGGGACTGCGAAGGAATCCTCCACAATGATATCGCATTTGTTAAATGATTCCAGAGCATTGCCGATGCTGATGACGGCGTTTTGGAGGATATTTCCCGTTTCGTGCACACGTGGCGCTTCCGGCTTCAAGGCTTTCTCAGGATCGAAGACGCCCGGCAGGGGCTCGATATCCACCCGGATGAGGCTGAGCGCTTTTTTCAGGATATCCCGGTCTTCCGCCAGGACCAACGCCACGGGGTCTCCGCAATGGCGGACCTTCTCGCCGGCAAGGACGGGCTGGTCCTTATGAACGATCCCCTGCCGGTTAGTCCCCGTAATATCCTTGCGGGTAAGAACCGCATAAACTCCAGGGAGCGCCCGAGCTGCCGACGTGTCGATACCCCGAATTATCCCGTGCGCGATGCCGGCCCTTTTGGCGCCGGCCCACAGGGTATCCTCCCGGCTATGGTCGACCGCGTATTTTCCCTCTCCGGTGACTTTAGCCCTGGCGTCAAACCGTGGCGCCGGATATCCCACTTCGAGCATCCTGATACTCAAAAGCGTCTCCTTCTATTGGACTGCGCCATTGGATACCCCGCCCGCTTCCTTTTGGACAGCCTGCCTGAGTTTTCCGAATACGATGAGCAACACCAGATTCACGAAAATGAACCCCGCGCAGATGTTAAAAAGAGAGCCGTAAGAGTGGCCCGAGGCGATAAAAGCTCCTCCGGCGTACGGGCTGAGGCAAAACCCGGCGTCCATGACAAAGAGCGCCAGATTGATGTTCACCCCTCGAAGATGCGGCGGTGAGACGTCAAAGAGCGAGGCGTTCAGCAGGGGCATTACAAAACCTATGCAAAGCCCATAGTATCCGGCCATCAGGTAGAGCATGCACGGGGTATGCATATATCCGAACAGTACGAAGCATGGAACCAGCAGGAAAGTGAAAACCTGGAGCATCCTTGTTTTGTCGATTTTATCGAAAAAAAGTCCTCCGGAAATACGCAGAGCTATCATAACAAGGGTCGAGATCGTGAAAAAACCGCCCACCTCGCCAAGCGAACTCACGGCGGCATGCCCCTTCATGAAAAAGAAAACCGAAGCATAGCTAAGATACAGGAAAAGGTTTACCGCCAGCAGGAGCGCGATCCCGGGTTCTTTCAGGTTCCGGCGGATTTCTTCCAGTTTCGGTCGGCTTATCAGCGCACTTTCCAAGCCGCTGAGCGCACTCTTTAGTCTCTTTCGCAGTATGACGAGCAAAACAAACGCGGGGGCCGCCAGCACCGTTACGCCTCGATAAATTTGCGCCTCGTTTTGCGTGTAGCGCAGCAGGATTTCCGTAACAAGCGGCATTACCGTGTAAGGGACCAGCACTGACACGCTCACAAAACCGAATCCCTGCCCGCTTTTTTCCCTTGGAATGAAATGCGCCACCAGGGCCATGCTCGCAGAAACGAGCAAAACAAAGGCAGCCCCGTGGAAGATTCGAAGCGCGACCAGCCCGGGGATAGTTACCACCCAGCCGTAGGAGCAGAGCGCCGCCACTATCATAGTCAGCGCGATGAGCATCGACGCGGCGGCATTTCCGGCGTGCAGCATGGGAACTGCGGCAAGGCGCAGCACAAATGCGCTCATGGGTTCGAGTCCGACCAGGAATCCTCTCCATTCCGCTGGAATGCCGATCCTCTCCAGGTAGCTGAAAAAGCTGTAGAAAACCGCCATGTTGCAAAAGGAGAAGAAAATGACGAGGTTGAGCGAAAGGAATTCAAATGTGAAGAGTTTTCTATTATCCCGCGTCGTCATATTAAGGCGCCCCGTTGTCCTTCACAATTCCCGACAGCGCTTCGACAAAGGCTTCCAGGGCCTCCTGGCAGGAAACGGTAATCCTGATCCAGTTCGGAAAACGAAAACCGGTCATGGCGCGCACCATAACGCCCCGCGTCATCATCTTCCTGTATGCAAGGCTGTCGCTCATGGGCAGCCGCGCCATCACGAAATTGCCCTCTCCGTGAACATAGGGCAGCCCCATGAGATCGAGTTCCTTCAGCAGGAAGCGTTTGCCTGCGCTGACGATTTCGTGGGTGCGCGGGATGTGCTCCTTATCGGCCAGGGCGAAGAAAGCCCCTACCTGCGCCAGTGCGTTGACGGAGTAAACGATGCAGGTTCGGCGAATGATGTCCACGACTTCTCTGCTTCCAGCAAGGTAGCCGATGCGAAGCCCCGCGAGACCGTACATCTTCGAAAAGGTCCTGAAAACCACCAGGTTCGGGTATTTGCCGATCAGGGCCATTGAATCGGGGAAATCGGCGCTTCTGACGAATTCCCGGTACGCCTCGTCCACAACCACTATGCGCTTTCCGTCGATCCGGTCGAGAAAAGAACTAAGCGTCCGTTCGTTCCACCAACTCCCGGTGGGGTTATTGGGATTGCAAACGAAGAGGATCTTGGTGCGTTCGTCGATCTTGTCAATCATCCCTGAAGCATCGAACCCGTAATCCACCAGGGGAACGAGGCGTGCTTCGAACCCGGAGAATTCGGCCACCCATTCATAGACTGCGAAGGTCTTATCCGCCGTGATGATATTATCGCCCTGCTGGCAGAACGCCTTTATTACAAAGGCGATCACCTCGTTGGCCCCGTTTCCCGCCAGAAACTGGTCCGGGTGCATCCCAAAGATATCCGCCAACTTGCACCTCAAGTGATGGGCGTCCCCACTTGGATAGATGGATGCCTGCGCCGGGGGAAACGCTTCGATTGCCCTTCGAGCCGTCTCGGGAGGACCCAGCGGGTTTTCGTTGTTATTCAGACGATAGAGCTTCGAACAGCCATAGATTTTTTTCAGTTCGTCATCCGGTTTGCTGGGTATGTAGGCCTGGAAACGCTTGATGTAGTCGGGAACGAGTGTTTCCAGCGGCTGGGCGGTCATCATGAGTGCCTGCCTCGAAGTTGAAAGACGGCCAGGTCAGCTTTTCCCGCATAGGGCAGCACGAAGCGGGGTTCAAATCCCCGAGCCAGAAGACCGGGTATGAAAACGCTCTGCCATGCCTGCCCGAGGTCAACGGCGAAATGGATGTTGAGGACCTTCTCCCCTTCCAAAAGCCTGACATGCCGTTCGATATTTTCTTCCGCATCTGCGCCGGGCCACATCGGCCGCAATGTCACACGCCCCTGAAGACGGTCGAACTCGGCGGAAAGGACGGAATGCCGAGGCAAAGTCTCTCCTGATGGTTGATCTATCCTGATCTCTCTTGGAAGGACCAGCCTGGCGTATTCCCGGCGAACAAACGCATCGAGCCCGGGATGGACCCAGACCGCTAAGCCCGTGTCCTCACGCAGCAGCCTGAACCATGCTTCCACCGGTGCGCAGGACCCGTCCGGGGCATAATCGTCAAGGGTCCCCAGGAGTTCGAAATACCGCCTGGAAAATTCCGGCGTCGGCCGGGTGTTGATGATTCCAATAGACTGAGTCCTTGCGACAGCGCCGATGCAGCCTTCCATGAGTTCTTCGGCAATGTTCGATGCAGGGTCCTGGTTGAAAACATACGGTCCGAAGCACTCGACCGTATTTTCTCCGACCGGATGCCAAAAAATTGCTCCTCCGATTTCCCCCGCGTTCCCCACCGCGGCTAGACAATGGTATTCGCCGGCCTTTATCATATCCACCAGCTTGCCCGGATAGAGGAGGATATCGGATAGGTCGCGGGTATCGTAGTAAGATACGGCGAGTTGAGACAAAAACTTGACTTCTTCCGGTCCGGGCGGTCGCAACGAGGTTTTCGCCAGCGGACCCACTGCCGCGGGCGGCGCCTCCATGAGCATGGGATAGGTTTTTTCCTTGATGAGCGTCAACCGCAAATCCCGTCCCTCTTCGCGGTTCAACAAGAAGCGGTCAACCGATCTTGATGCTATGACAAGTCCCATCGCCTCGAGGTCCGCATCGTCTTCAATCGATATGGTCGCGGTAAGATTGAAAGCGCGCATGTCGAAGGCGTCCGTGAGAAGTGAGAAAACTGCCTGTGCGTAGTAGCCGCCGTTTGAACAGACGATTTCCACCGGACCCCCGGAGGACGTCACTACCCGGCACAGGTGCATGAATACCTCTTCCGAGGCAAGGGTCAGCATGAGAGACTCATCCATGCCAAGCCCGAAACAGTTGGCCGCCTTTTCGACAAACGCGGTCACGAGCGGCAGGAAAACCTCGTCGGCATCCACTGACAACATCACGTCTCTGGCGCTTCGTTTCACTTCCATCCCTCGAATTGGCGCAGGTCATGTATTAATGGGCGGACTACGAGAAATTACCATATCCCGGTCCAATATCCATACGATTTTGTTGACCGGACGCGTTCTATCAAATAATGATATATTGATGACTCGCACTGACTTTCAAGAATGGAGGCAGATCTTGACCGGACCGATTGAAGAAGAAAAGCAGGTCTATTCCATCTCGCTGCGCAAAGAACTCGCCAGGAGGCTGGAAACAGCCGGCTCACGCGCCGCGATGACGCCTGAAGCCCTGCTGGAACGAGCCTTGAAGCACTACCTGAGTAGAGAAGGCCCAGGCGATGTTGTTTACCTGTCCGCGCCTGCCGATGCGATGATGAAAGGCATATACAAGGAAACGGCCACAATCGGCGAAGTTAAACTGCACGGTGATTTCGGCCTGGGAACCTTTAACGATCTTGACGGTGAAATGGTGCTGCTCGACGGAGTGGCGTACCAGATAAGGACGGACGGGCAGACCTGCATGGTCGCAGACGAGGTGCAGACCCCTTTTGCCTGTGCAACTTTCTTTAATCCCGCCTCAGTCGAAAAGATCGATTGGGAACTCGATAATCAGGAATTCATGGCTCTCCTGGAACGTATCATCCCCTCTGAAAACATGTTCTATGGAATTCGAATCGATGGAACTTTCACTCAGTTAAAGATGTGGTCCGTGCCTAAGCAGCCCGATCACCGGCCTATAACCGAAGTGCGCCCCGCCATGTTTACGTTTTGCGACGTGGACGGGACCCTTGCCGGCTTTTATACTCCCAAGTTTATCAAAGCCCTCAGCATGCCCGGGTTCCACTTTCATTTCCTGACCGGCGACCGCAGACATGGCGGGCACCTCAAAGAGTGCACCCTTAGAGACGCCCGGATCAGCGTTCAGTTTATCTCCCGCCTCGAACTTCATTTGCCCTCCACGTTTGACTTCATGACCACCGACCTGGTTTAGAAGGCAGTTTGGGCAGGGGATCTGTTTCATCGCAGGCAAAAACGGGTTTGAGGCGCTCGACGAGCGCCGGCAGCTTCAAGGCGAAAATCAAAGCCCCCCCAATGCAGCAGGCCGCCCCCAACAGCAGCGTGTTTTGAACTCCTATTTTTCCCGCGATGCTTCCGGCGGCAAGACTTCCGAACGGCATGACGCCCATGAATGACATTGCGTAAAGACTCATTATCCGGCCGCGTTTGTCCTCATCGACGATAGTCTGAATGATCGTGTTGCTGGAAGCTACATGGGTCATCATCGAAAATCCGGTCAGAAAAAGAAAGACAACGCAGAACGTGAAACTGCGAGAGAGCGCGAACGCTGCAATGGCGAACCCGCAGGCGCCTGCGGCGGCGGGAATTATTTTTATGAGCCCATGCGCATTTTTGCGGGAAGCAAGATATAGAGTGGAGGCGAGCGCCCCGATGCCCGCTGAGGACATCAGAAAACCGAAAGTATTCGCGCTTCCGTGCAGAACGTCTTTGGCATACGCGGGCATGAGCACCATATAGGGCGTGCCCGCTATGCTGAACACCGAGAGTAGAGCCAGAATGGCGATAATCGGCTTAAAATTGCGCGCATGGTCAACTGCTTCTCGGAATTCGACCCATAACGGACCATTTTGCCTGCGGCGTTCTTTTTGAGCTGCCCTGATGGCCTGAAGAGCAGCCAGGACACCCACGTAGCTGATACCGTTGATAAGAAAGCAAAACCCCTCCCCAACGGTAGAGATAAGGATTCCCGCAAGCGAGGGGCCAATGAAGCGAGCGCTGTTAAACAACGCCGAATTCAGCGCTATCGCATTCCCGAGGTCCTCTCTTCTTTCGACCATCTCGATCACAAATGACTGCCGTATGGGTATATCGAAGGCGTTTACCGTTCCAATGAAAATGCTGAGGACGACTATATGCCACGGTTCAACGGCCCCGGTCAGCACCAGGGCGGCAAGCGCCAGCGCCTGCGCCATGGAAAGCCCCTGGGTCCACAGCAGCAGTTGCTTGCGGTTGAATCTGTCCGCCACAACACCGGCGAGCGGGCCGAGAAAAAGCGTGGGGATCTGGTTGGAAAAGGCCACCACACCGAGCAGAAGCGTCGAGCCGGTAAGCCGGTAGACAAGCCAGCTAAGCGCAACCTGCTGTGTCCACGTCCCGATAAGAGACACACCCTGGCCGAAGAAAAAAAGGCGATAATTCCTGTGTCGGAATGCTCGAAAAACCGCCCCGACCCGCACCCCTAAACCAAACTTCATTACATAGTTCCCCGAAAACCGGATTCAATGATTTACTGCCTTTTCCTATCCCGATTTCTCGCTAACCTCAAATTGTACAGCCGGAACTTTTTTTCATCAACTTTCAAGGCCGCAGGGTAAATTTGTTCTCCCATTGCGTTGGTAGCGCCGCCTTCCATGGCGGCGCAAAAAAGGTCTACGGGCTCCTTCCAGGTTGCGAATCCCCAGGTTCAGGATTATTTGGTCTCTTTTTATCTGAACACGCCATATTACACTACACAATCACAGGGGTTGCATAATATAGCCCTGGGTAAGCGCCTTGGGATCGCCCTTTTTCCTTTACTGTCGCTATCCTTGTGATTTATTTTCATAATTTTGGACCGAGGCGCATCCGCAGTGGGCTGCGCCCATTGCCTGGCCCGTCGTGGATCGATAGCAGGATTGACAATGTCCGGAACAATCGCCTTTCTCATGCTTTTTTTGACAGTGCTGATGGCTGCCCCGGCCGGAGCGGTCGATGCCGATTCGGTAATCGGCTTTTGGAATACGCCGGAAAATGATGCGCTCTTCGAGATATACAGATGTGGATCACTCTACTGCGGAAAAATCTCCGGCCTGCAAGAACCCAACTATCCGCCCACCGACCAACAGGCGCCCGGCAGGCCCAAGGTGGACAGGCATAACCCCGACCCATCTCTTCGAAACAGGACCCTTGTCGGTTTGCCCCTGATGTCCGGATTTCATTACGAGGGGGATAATTGCTGGAAAGGTATGATTTATAACCCCGAGGATGGAGATACATACAGGTGTAGTTTCTCAATGGCTGGACAGAATCGCCTGGATGTAAGGGGTTATATGGGAATTCCCCTCCTGGGCAGAACCCAGACCTGGACCAGGGCAGACAGGAATCGATGGCTGGAAACACATTAGAGAAAGGTTTGCGCCGATGGAAAGTGGCTCGACCAAAAGAGTGTAAAAAACCGGCGCTGATGCGCGGCTGATATTAAGCTGTGTTCAAGATGGCGCCAATATTAGCGATGCTCGAAATCCCCAGCCATGAAATTTGCCTGAACTTGTGAGCGGCCTTTTTTGAACGAACCGCGTAGTCTAGCCCCTTGTGGGCGGTCCTTTTTCGAAGGCGCAGAGAACACCAAAATCCAACGAGATCGGGGCACTCGGCTTCCGCCGGAGTGAAGTCATCCGACGAAAGTCGGGAAGGGAGCAAGGAGACTTTTTAGTTGGTAGTTGTTAGTAACTCAAAACTCAAAACTCAAAACTCCTCCCGCTTCCTATTTATTGCTCCACACAGGCTTTCTCTTTTCGATAAATGCGCTCATTCCTTCGAACGCGTCGTCCGCCATGCAATTCATCGCGATGACTTCTTTGGCGTAGTCGTAAGCCGACCTTTCGTCGAGGTCCACCTGGGAGTAAAAGGCCTTCTTGCCGAGGCTGAGGACAAACGGACTTGCCTGCGCCAGTTCCATGGCCCAGTTGCGGGTTTCTTCGGCGAGTTTTTCTGGTGGGACGACCCTGTTGACCAGGCCGAACTGCAATGCTTCTTCGGCGGAAATAAGGCGGCCGCTCAAAAGCATGTCCATGGCGCGCCGCCTGCCGACTACCCGGACCAGGGGGATCATTGGAGTGGTGCAAAAAAGACCTATCTTCACGCCGGGAGTGGCGAATCGAGCCCCGGTTTCGGCCACGGCCAGATCGCACGCTGCGACAAGCTGGCATCCGGCGGCCGTTGCGATCCCATGCACCTGGGCTATTACGGGCTGCGGCAGCTCGTGGAGCTTGAGCATCATCTTGTTGCACTCGGTGAAGATTTCCCGCAATTCGCTAAGGCTCTCATGCTTCTGCGTCATTTCCCGAATGTCGTGCCCGGCGCTGAACGCCGGGCCCTCCCCTCGAATGATGAGAATGGATATCCGGCGATCCTTCTCAACCTCATCGAGGGCGTCCCGGACCGAGCCCATCATCTCCAGTGAAAGCGCATTCCTGAGTTCGGGCCGGTTCAGGATGAGCCAGCCAATCGGAGGGTCTTTTTCAAGCAGCACTGAGTTCATCAGATTAGCTCCCATTCAGTTCATTGTTGTAACTCTATTCCCACTCGGACTCTCCATCCAGGCAGAAGCGGAGGGCTTTCTTAATCTCCCCGATCTGCTCGGGGTCTGTAACCTTCTCCCGCTGTTCATTCCTGATGTAGAAGGCGTCGGCCGCCTGATCGCTCTTGGTCGTGATTTTGGCTATGGATATCGGTATCTGGAGTTCGTGCAAAGTCCTGGTAATCGTATAAAGAAGTCCTATGCGGTCTGCCGTGTATACTTCCAGGATAGTGTACACCGCCGAGGATTCGTTATCGATAACGATCTCGCTCGGCGCCGTCCGCAACGCTTTTGGCTGCCGCCTTCCCGCCGAATGCGCCGCTATCCGGTAGTCCAGGGCTAATTTGCCCTTGAGCAGGCGGTCCATATCCATCCTCATCGCCTCCCAGTCGGTCGCCGTCTCGCCTTCCGGAAGCCGGCATTGGAACAGGAGCAGCGTGATTTCGTCGTTCATTGTAAATGCCTGGGCGCTGATGATGTTGAGTTCGTGGAGCGTAAGGATTCCCGCCGATCTTGCAAGAAGCCCCGGTCTGTCGTAGCTCATGAAGGTAATCTCTGCGGTTTCGCGCCCCCCGGAGGAAACCTCCCAGATGAAAGAGCCTTTGGATTCCTGGAGCCTCCGGGCCAACTGGATATGCTTGACTATCTCCTCCGGGGATATGGAAATCAGATACCTCGGAGCGAGCTGTGAGAAATAGCTCTCCACCTCGCCGGGGCCCAGAAGATCCGAAACGCGGCTCTCGATCTGCTTTTTCACCCTGGCTGCCCGTTCGGAGATGACCCGTGAGCTTGGTTCGCCTTTTTCGAGTATGGCCCGAAGGTTGCGGTAGAGGGTCAGCACCGGTGTATTGCGCCATTTATCCCTTGCGCGGGGTCCGGTGGATATCATGTCGGCAAAAGTGAGCAAAACGAGCTGATCGAGGTATTCCTTTCTCCCGACTGCGGCCGTGCAGCTCGATAGCATTTCGTAGTCGGCCAGGTCGCGCATGGACGCGCTGTCCAGCAGAAGCAGGTGCTGGGATACAAGGAACTGGACCGTCTCGGTTTCCTGGGACGACAGGCCCAGGCGTCTTGCAATAGCGGGAATCATCTCGCCGCCCCTGGCCGCATGACCGCTGCCCGAACTTTTTCCCACATCGTGAATCAGGCCGGCGAGCAGCATGGGGGCAGGGTCCCCCAGGTCGGCGGCCGTCATGGTGAGTTCGGGTTCTTCCTCGGAGTATGCCCCGGCGATGATCTTCTTTAGCTCGGCGACAGTGCGAAGGTGATGCTCCTGGACGGGGTAGAGGTGAAATTCGTCGTGCTGGACCAGCCCGTGGACCGAGGCAAGCTCGGGAATGAGCGCAGTCATCAGGCCGTAGTCGTAGAAGCGGCGCAGAACCGGGACCGAGGGCGACTCGGCCCGGAGCAGCTCCAGGAATTCATCTTTCACACGAGGGTCTCCCGAAGCCGCGCCGAGTACGTTCTTATTGTGAGATATCCATTGCCTTGTGACGTTCGCCAGCCCAAGACCGCGCCGGGCGGACACTGCAAAGAGGTGAACAAGTCGTTCCGGCGTTGCCGGGTAGCGCTCGGTCTGGATGTGGATCTTTCCGGACCTGGCGACCATCCCTTCTTCAATGACGGTTTCGGTCTGTTCGGCGCCGGTGGAAAGGCCCTCGTCGAGTCTTTCCCAGAATTCTCGCGAAACCTCGGCGACTCCTTCAAACAACTGGTGAACATGCTGCATGAAAATTTCGACCGGAAGAAAACCCGATCTTTCCGCATACCCCAGCTTGCGGGCAAGCGTCTCCTGGTCGCCGAAAAGAAGCGTGCTGCCCGCCCGTCCCGATGTGGCCCGCAGAAGCGTCAGGTACCGGCAGAACGCTTTCTCCGCAGTCTGAAGAAAGTCCACTTCCTGCCGGCTGAGATAGCCCTGGAAGATTGCGTCCTCAAGATTGCGGATCTTGGATTCGATGCGGCATCCGGCGCGGATGGCGCGAATCTCGGAAAGTCCTCCGGGATTCTCCTCGAGGTCGGGCTCAAGCCAGTTCTGAGTGTTTTCGAGCAGCTTCTTGCGGGTTGTAATGGACTCGCGGAGAGAATCGAGAATAAATGCCCGGTTTTCGATGATATGATTGTCAATTTCCCGATCCAACCGATCGGCAAGATTGCGGTTTCCCGAAATGTAGCGGAGGTCCATGAGCTTGAAAAACAAGCCCCAATCCGTTCTGGCCATCTCCATTATCTGCGCCGCCGATCCCTGGAAGGCTTCGACATGCCATCCGGCCTCCCTGAGCGGTTCGGTGATCTCATCGATCCAGGCGTCTTTGATCGCGGAGTCATCGGCCTGGAGACACAGGATGGGAACCGCTTGGGTCGGGCTCGATATGCCGCGTCCAAAAGAGCCGATCGCCGCGATAGCGCCTCCGGCCCGGAATGCCTCGGAGCCGCTGGCGAGCCGATTGGCAAGACGGTTGTATAAAGAGATGATAGCGATCTCCAAAAGGCTGGTGTGGCGATCGAGCGCTTGCTCGCTGCTTTCCTCAAGAATTAACTCGCGCTGTTTCCTCAAGGATTCCGTGATGTTTCCGATCATGTGTTTCCCCGTTTCAGAGTTGTTTTAAATTAGCATCTTAAGCAGTTTTGTTGCAAAAGAAAGGGTAAAATGACCCAATCCAAACGGGTAATCGCCAATTTGTCCGATGCTGTCGTCATTTCCCTAAAGACGGAATTTAACCGCAAAGACCCTTCGGCAAGGTCTGCCCTGAGCGTGTCGAAGGGATCGGGACAAGCTTAGAGGGTCTCCATCCGGAAACTGGAGGATGGCGCCCAAGATCTTTCCAGTGGACAGCCGGTCGGAAGATGTCATATTATGGAATAATTCCAATCAGTTTCTTTCCACCCCGATCATTCATGAAGCCGGTCAACGAGGAGTTGCCGGCGAAGTTTTTCCAGCGAACCTGAACCGGAATAGCTCAGGAGGACGTATGGTAAAAGACGGCCAACTTCTGTTCGAATTCGACAAGGCATATCTCAGGATGGAAAAACCCGATTACTTTGAATCCCTCAAGCTGTTTGAAGAAATGTGGAAGGAAGGCGTTCAACTTGGGGTGCTTCCGCTCAAAGATCCCCTCGATGGGATCGAAGTGGATATAAGGATCGCCAAGATATTGAACCATGTTTAATGAACTCATCATCAGAATCTCACGTGCGCTGAAACGGAACGACCTGCCTTATATGATTATCGGGGGGCAGGCTGTACTGCTCTATGGTATGCCAAGAATGACCAAGGATATAGATATCACTCTCGGAGTGAATATCGATGAGCTGGAGCGCGCCCTTAAAGCAGTCAAGGACATTGACCTCGATGTCATCCCCGAAGATTTCAGGGCTTTTGCGCAAAAAACATTCGTCCTCCCAACAAGAGATAGAAACACCGCCATAAGGGTTGATTTTATCTTTTCTTACACCCCTTATGAGAGACGGGCTATCGAAAGGGCAAAGCCAATTTACTTTCAGGATGCTCCGGTCATGTTTGCGTCTGTTGAGGACGTGATCATCCACAAGGTCTTTGCAGGCCGGCCTAGAGACCTGGAAGACGTCCATTCAATAATCCTTAAGAACCCTGATTTTGACCGCAAGTACACGAGGAAGTGGTTGAGACAATTCGACCGGTCGATGGAATCGGGCCAATTTACCAGGGTCTTTGAGGATATTTTGAAGGCGGCAGGATAAATCTGCGTCAATCCAGTAGCTTGAATGAGGATGATGAGTTGCTGGCAAGCTTTATTTGATGTGATGCAGGTGAGGGTGTGAATGATTCTATGACTAACGCTCGATCCCTGCCGGAGTGCCGGAAGAATTCTATCTGTTCCCATATTCCGGCAAGGGGCCTTTGATTGCATTTATACGAGGGACGTAATGATTGGGGCGACACCGGTTTTTGGTAGCGGCGCCTTCCACGGCGCCGTTTCAATCCACGGTGATCAGATGAAGGCCATTCTCTTTGGAGATCCAGATGTTAGGATGACAAAACGAAGATGTGAGGAATTCTTCGACAACGACGATAATTTCGTATTGGGGAATGAACATATGGAGGAAACGCTGATCTGGGCTGCTGAAAAAATGGGAGTACCGTATGCTCGGATCGCTCACGCATGACGAGATGATAGTTGAGGCAAAGGGCGGCTTGGCTGGATAAAAGGGAACCAGGCCGCTTTTTGAAAGGGAGAAAGGTCAAAAATCAACGGATAAACCGGGTTTTTTCCAATGCATCCTTTCGATACACCTGCAACGGTTCACCGCTGGGTTTGCCGAGGCACACCATCGCCAGAGGTACTTTCCCAGATGCCACGCCCAGTATATTTCGCATAACTTCAGTTTCAAACAAAGTGAACCATAGGCTTCCAAGTCCCAGAGCATGGGCCGCAAGAAGCATGTTCTGAACTGCCGCTGCACAGGCGTGCTGGTAAGCAATCCCGCCACCTTCAATAAACTTATCTGCCCCTGTTTTGTCTGGATCTCCCACTACAGCCACTATTACAGGAGCAGAGAGCAGAAAATCAACATTGTAGCGTCCCAACCATTTCCATCCGCTCTTTTGAAACAAATCCTGCTTTAGTGTTTCGGCCTCCGAGAAAATCGTTTTCTTGGTTTCCTGGCTGGTGATCACGATGAATTCCCAAGGTTGTGCATTCATTGGCGAAGGAGCCCATACTGCGGCTTTCAGGATCATCGCAATCGTTTCTTTTGGTATAGGCTCTGGTAGAAAGGCGCGGCAACTTCGCCTTCCTTTGATGATGGAGAAAATGTCCACAGCGAGTCTCCTTCGGTCTTAATAGGAATATTGCATCAAGTTGGGCGCCATGTATCAAAACCGCATTCTTGGACCGGATTCTGCCGAAAAACTTCTGGAACAACTCCAAACCCAGCAAAAACATAAGATTTCCCAATCGGACATGCAACCGAGAGGTCAACGAGGCTGGTTTTGCAGTTTCAGGGCTCACTCTACAACACGCCGGTTCAAGGGACAGCCGCAGATATCACAAAGAAGGCGCAGGCATTACTTCCACAAGGATTAGCCAATACCGGAGCCAAGATCATTGGAACGGTGCATGACGAGATTATTCTCGAAGTTCCTGAGAAGATGGTAAATGATGCCGCCGCCATTCTAAGAAAGACCATGATCGAAGCAGGGAAAGCTTATCTCGATAAAGTTCCGGTTGAAGTGGAGGTTACGATTGGGGATACATGGGCAGAGAAGTAGACAAACCCAGCCTCTGTTTCATGACGGCGTCGGTTGTAAAATGTGGTCGTTTCAATCCAATCCTGGGCGATTCACACCCCCAGGTTCCGATCTCGTTCGACATGTTGCCGCTTGAGGTGAATTCACATATTAGTTGGAATTTGGTTGCCTTCCCACAGTTGTTGAGATGGAATTAAGAGGGATGCTGATTGACCTTGATACTCTGGGTCCACTCGCAGAAAGATTTGATGCGGAAAAGCAGAGACTCGAGGTTAGATTTGGGGAAACTGGCACTGATGATGAGTGCTTCCGCAAGGCACCTAAAGCCAATGAAGCGCCTGTTCCCCCGTTCTCTTTCAGCTACCACGTCTGAGTTATAGAATCGGGCGTAACAGCCAATGTGGCGCGTAACCAATCGAATTTCGACTTTAGCAAATCAAAGTCCGGTCCAGACGTTATGAACGCTGCCTTGCCTTTGACCAGGAAGCCTGCGCCCGCTCCATGCAAACCTTGCACTTTGCTGCTTGCCAGGGTAATCAATACGTTAGGGTTGAAGGCAACATTCGCCTCGGTGCGATGCATGTAACCGGCAGGAATCAGCAACCGGCCATCGGCGGATATTCGCACGTAACTGGTCCACGAGTTGACCATATGCGGCCCATCCTGGCCCAGAGTAGCGATGGCAACGATGCCGTCTTTTTTCAGTATTTCCAGAAGTTTTTCTGGGATCATTGGTACTATCTCCTTTAATTTGAGTGAGCATACAGACCAATTTAATGACTGGAACAGCTTATCCGGAATAATGCACCAACTTCAGTGCCAACCATCCCAACCGCTTCTTCGGGGGGGCTTTGCCCTAAAAAACTTTAGTTGTGCGCCTGAAACCGAAAAAAACATAAGATCTCCGGTTGGAATAAACAAGTTATACGTCGATGGGACCGGTTTTTGCGTTTTCAGGGCGCACTCTACAACACATCCGTTAAAAAGACGGCCACAGATATAACGAAAAAGGCATTGAGCCTGCTCCCGCAAAGACTGGTAGAAACGGGAGCTTGGATCATCGGAACAGTGCACGATGAAATGATCCTCGAAGTGCCTGAAGAGAAGGCAAATGATGCAGCCGTCATTTTACGAGAGACCATGATTCAGGCCGGCAAAGCTTATCTCGGTAAAGTTCCGGTTGAAGTGGAAGTTACGATTGGGGAGACATGGGCAAAAAAGTAGACAAAGCCGGTTTCAGTTTGAGACGGCGTCGGTTGTAAAAGGTGGTCGTTTCAATCCATCTTACGCGCTTCACACCCCAGTTTCCGATCTAAAAGTGCATGTTGCCGGTTCAAGGTAATTCAGACATTAAGATCATAAGGCATTATACGTCCGACTGTTTTTTGGTTTCATGGAATGGCAAGTTATCGCCATAGGACGCAATCAGCTGACCCGAAAGGAGCGAAACACAATGGATTGCAAAACGAATGGCAGCTCAGGGGAAAGCAATAATAATCCGCGTTGCAAAGAAATCACATGGACCTTGAGAAAACAGAAAAAAAGGAGCATTCAGGCATTATATCCCTGCTAACCTTTAATCCGTAATAATTGAAGCAGCTGCTTAGCAATGCCCTTTGATTTTCTGAGTGAGGTTAGCCTATTGGGCTACTTATTGTTGCAAGATGGGGCTTTTAAAATTTGCTTTTAAAATTTGAGACCGTGCTAAGTCTCCCTTGAGAATATAAGGGGGACTTAACACCTTCAAAGCGCGAATCGACCTTAAATCCGGAAGGTCGGAAATTAAGCCGTCGCATTGACATTATTGCCGATGGCTGAATTCCCGGTTGCTGTCCTGGATGAAGGGGCGTTGAGGTTTATCCCGGCCGCTGCGGCTTCCTGTATTACAGTGGAGACAGATTTTCCTAATCGCGTTGCGATTTGACTGACCGACATATGCTGACTAGCCTGGATTTCCACGGAGC
>PLSV01000085.1 GCA_003165235.1 Syntrophobacteraceae bacterium | reverse complement strand
TTTATAAACTCACGGATTCAGGATCCATAAAATCCAGACTTGGTGAACTGTTTGATAATGGATATTCAGAAAAGACCAGACACATGATTCGAAATGCGATGGTGGAAAATGTGTTCCCTAAAGCAAGGATGAAAATAATACAGGGCAAGGATGGAGCACTAACCTTTATCGAACTAGATCATTTAGTTGATCAATTTGATACCTCTTGCTCAGATAATGAAGAACTGTTGATTAGAGCCGCTTTTGGACATGATAAATTTTTAAAGAGTAGATTGAAGCATATTCCAATAAAGCCGAAATGGCATGAAACTGCGATGCAACTGCCAAAGCCAATCCTGATACACGGCCTTGCAGTTACCGTTGGAGATGAAATAGTCCTTCGATGTCAAAATGAAAAAGATCATGCCGAATGCTCATTTTCCACTCGGTATATTAAAACCCATTACGGATTTTACCATAGGTCTGGGCTATCCTTGGTCATTTCAGAAGCCCGTGAGCATGAGGGACAGTTCGTACACACTTGCGACTGTTTTATCGACACTAAACTAGATTCAGCCATAATGGATTTTCCTGATCTATGTGCATTTCTGAAGGTTTGCATCGAGGATTCCGAGATCACGAGAAATGATAAGGCTGGACCTTTTTTAACCTCCTCTCATTTTGCCCTGCTAAAGCCGCTCGGCCATCTGGTTTCATATCTGGAAGCCATACCTGACTATGAGAATCTTAAAGTGTCTGATTGGAAGTTTGAACCTCCTGAAGAAGAGGACTTACAGTCACTTAGGGTATTAAGTGGTTTATATATAGACCACCGTATTTTGAACCGCTTCGGGTTTATAATCGAGGCGTCTGAGAAAGATAGCTTCGAACCGGAAGCAAGGCGATGTCTTGTTCCATTGTGTATGAATCTTAAGAACAAAGGATTAATATGCTGGTTACATGCCGAATGTGAACTTCTCTGGCAATCTACCCGCAAATATGTGATCGGTTTTGGAATTAGAGATATTCACGGATTCCATCTTGAGAGCGTTGACAATAAATTTCCGACAAAGGGAGTTCCTGAATTCAAGATATGCTCTGAGTGGCCTAGTATATCCATGTATATGCACGAACCTTCAACTATTCTATTGGAGAGGCAAGATTGGAATGTACAGATTCGATTCTTAAATGACGACGAATAACTACTATTGTGGCTATGCTCATATTAGGCACTGGTGACTCCTGGCGGCCGTTGTTTTTTTCCTGTGAAAGTTTTTCCCCTTGGCAAGTGACGTTTGCTCGCGATAGCAAAATTTACAAAGAACCTAGTTCCCTCAACGATCTTCAGTAGTGCGTTCTTTATCGCACTGAAGTTCCCGCCTTTCCCTCTCTTCCCTTCGAGCCCTCTGAAGGTCCTGCTCAACTTTGTAAGCGGAAATGAGACGCATGGTGCGCAAAAACACAAAAGTTTGTTGCGAATACGCAAATTGTGTTTTCCGAATTCATTTCGGTTGGCTGTAATTTCTATAGGCGGTGACGAGGGAATGGGATGCGTCGGATTTTTAAGGATTTAGACCGAAAACCCGTGTTTGGATATGGATTGGGAGCAGTAAATGGCTGAGCGGTGGCAGAGATTGGTTTGCATTGCCTGGTGGATTGGGAGGAGTTGGACGTGACGCGCCCACTGCACTTCCCACCTTTAAGCACCAAGAACCCAACCTTCTTCTTGGAAGCACCTTTGAATTTGTTGGGCGGTCGACCCGATTGGCTGATCAAAAAACTGACCCAGTTTACCAGCATCATCGAGCGATTCTGCCCATTGACACATTGCACGAACCTGCATCTGATCCCGAATGAGCGATGGATCGGCGGTGAGCAGTTGCTTTGTCTGTCCAGAAACAACTCCCGGCCAAATCTCAGCGTGTAGCACAAATGCGCCTCGTGTTGGAGCAGGGCTCGCCGTAAACCCGGTCTCAAAAGGCCACACCCGACTGCACCGGCTTAAGTGCGCATGATGCCTGACAGTATACACATGGGGAATCCCTACCAACGCTTGACTCCCAACGCTGCCCGCTCCGTACAGTTTCCAGGTTTCCTGTGTACCTCGTAACCTCTGTTCTGCCAAGCGAAGTCGTTCCAAAGATACCCCGTTCGAAGCAGTAAAAGGAAATCCAGGTGAGCAACTTTGGAGGCTCGAAAATGTGGTTTTTACTGGACACCCCCAGAAGGACCGGAACAGCCATTTCCGGCGATTACATTTAATGCAGACGCGACAGCAAACCGGTTATTTGTGTTATCCGCACAATCCGTGACCCTGTTTGCCAGTTCAGTCCAGATTCCAAACCATTCGTGAGCACCTGATGAAAGTCCGAGTGCACGACAAAATCCAGCAGGGTAGCCATAGGGAAAGTCAAATCCGACAAGGACCCTGCGCCCCATCGCTACATGATTCAAAAGGAGAGCCAAGAGACGAGAGATACAGTCAGTTCGCGTTCGATGGTATGTCTCTGCTTGACAGTGGTGGCGAACCAGTTGACCCATCCATACTGCATCAGCGGATGGATTACGAGGCGTAGCCCGATTGGCTGCGCTCCAGTCAATGAAGATGTATGCATCGAACAGTGGCAAGAACGGCTCCCGATTTTAGAGAGATCACAATGTACCATGAACATGCATTGAGTGACACGAGGAGTGTGGATTTGGTGAGGATTTCACGGCAAGCTAACGCGTAAGCCCTACCTTAAATTCGCGTGTAAGGTTAACTATTGACAATTACTCATTATTCTTCTGGTGCGCATGGGGGGAATCAGGTTCGATGGCGGGTGACACCAGCAATCCGTGGCCGGTACGCCCGATCAGCTAATTGATAAAATATACGAATGTGAATAGGTGAATAAATGGTGAAAGTCCATAGCAGTTTATTTAGAAGCAGCCGAAGCCGGTCAAATTGGCAATGGGATAAAATATTGTACTTCCCACAACTTACATTGAGAAGAATTTCAATTTCATGCCGGAAACCTCCCCAGTGGTCTCAACCATCACAACGATTTCATGGTGTGCTTTTGGGACAAAAGTTCCAATAATAATGGCTGGTTATGGCGAACACTCATTCCACAGCTATCCAATATCTTCATCATTTCATCTTCAGGATCGCGGCCAACGTGTGGAATGAGTGTGGAAGAGCCGACCACAATCGGACCATCGAGAAGGCCCCGGAGAAGGCGCTGCTTACCGGAAAAAGACAAGTTCATGATTTTGTGAGTAACTGCTTTGAACGCATCAGCCTCGGAAACGAACTTGGCAAATTCAG
>PLSV01000101.1 GCA_003165235.1 Syntrophobacteraceae bacterium | reverse complement strand
GGCGGGGCCCAGCAAGTGCTGGGCAGCCGCCAGCCAGCGCAGAGGGCCTGGTCGCGCGCAGACGCGCACGGCCAAATCTTGCGTGGTGCGGGGCATCTTTAAAGTGAAAAATCACTTCCCCGCTCTTTCCGGTTGCTTCAACTTGAGCGCAACTTGGTATTAGAGGTGCCGGAGGCTCATCGATGCTTCTCCTTTTTAAAAATATCCTGTTCACCATTCTGGCGCCGGGCGCTGTGGCTGTGTACATCCCGTTATGGATTGCTCCCCCCGGCTCGGACCTGTTCACGCCGGGCTGGGGTCTCGGGAAGCTCACAGCCGCGCTCCTGCTCCTCTCCGGTGTAGCGATTTACTTACGGTGTCTGTGGGATTTTGCGGTTTATGGGCAGGGAACACCTGCGCCGATTGATGCGCCTAAACGGCTCGTGGCGAGAGGGCTCTATCGGTATGTTCGCAATCCGATGTATGTTGGCGTGCTGACGGCAATCTTCGCCTGGGCACTGTTGTTCTCCTCTTTGGGCATACTCGTCTATGGCATGGCTGTGGGACTGTTGTTCCATCTCTTTGTCGTGCTGGTCGAGGAGCCATCCCTGCGAAAAAAATTCGGTGAAAGCTACGTGCGCTATTGCAAAGAGGTGAACCGCTGGGCGCCAACGTTCAGACAAAGGCGGATCCGCTCATAAAACGACCCGGATATCCGGCTTTAGCCTCGTTTCCATGTCCTGCAAACTCGCTTCCAGCTCAGGTGGTCATTTCATTTAGCCAAAAAGGGACGCTTGGGAAATGTCTTTTCTCTATTCGCGTCGAGTCTTGGCGTGAAAAATTTCCATTCTCTGCGAAATGTGGAATAACCTCAAAACAGTCTTCTATCCAAAGACCGGTATTGAATCGCCTCGAGCAGGTCAACGGAACGGATGCTCTCCGCTGCTTCCAGGTCCGCTATCGTCCTGGCGACTTTTAGTATCCGGTGATATGCGCGGGCGCTCAGGCCAAGTTGCCGGACCGCCCGGTCCAGGATGGACTGCGCGGCCGCGTCGAGCTGGCAGAATTTTTTGAGGTGCTTCGGCTTCATCTGGGAATTTGAGTAGACCCCCTCGCCGGGAAGCCGCTTCAACTGAATCTGCCTTGCCAGCAGCACCCGCTCGCGCACGGCCGCAGACTTCTCCGACTCTCCTTCCACGCGCAACTGCTCGTATTTTACGGAAGGGACCTCGATGTGCAGGTCGATCCGGTCGAGGATCGGTCCCGAAATCCTGCCCCGGTATTTCATCACGGCCCGTGGTGGGCAGACGCATGGTCTTACCGGGTCGCCCGAATAGCCGCACGGGCACGGGTTCATCGCGCCGACTAGCATGAACCTTGCCGGGTAGGTGAGGGCGATCGCGGCCCTGGCGATTGTAACCCGCCCGTCTTCGAGCGGCTGGCGCAAAAGATCCAGCAGGTTTCGCCGGAACTCGGGGAATTCGTCCAGAAAAAGGACCCCGTTGTGGGCGAGGCTGACTTCCCCAGGCTTCGGCATGTGGCCGCCGCCGACCAGTCCGGCGTCTGATATGCTGTGGTGAGGCGAGCGGAACTGTCGCTTAACGATGAGCGGGCTGTCATTGAGCATTCCGGCTACGCTGAATATCTTTGAGGTCTCAAGCGCTTCGTCGAAGCTAAGCGGCGGAAGGATCCCTGAGAGGCGCTGAGCTAGCATCGTCTTGCCGGAACCGGGCGGACCGATCATAAGAACATTGTGAGAGCCGGCCGCTGCGACCTCCAGCCCACGTTTTGCGTGCTCCTGGCCCTTCACGTCTTCGAAATCCAGTTCGTCGGGCGCCGCGGCGCTCCATATCGAATTCAGGTCGGTCTTTACGACCGGCAGGTCGGACCGGCCGTTCAAGAATTCAACGGCCTCCGAAAGGTGATTCACCGGACGCACCGAAAACGGAGGACGGATGACTGAGAGCCTGCCCCAGAGGTGTATTTGATCCGGGGACTGAGGACTGAGTAGAGAGGACGGAGGACCGAGTACGGAGGACGGAGGACTGAGGACGGAACTTCCGTCTTCCGTCTTCTGTCTTCCGATTTCCGTAAGAACAGCGGCTTCCTGAGCGTTTGCAGCCGGAAGGATGATGTCGCCGTAGCCGGAGTCCCTCGCCTGGATCGCCATCGGGAGGCACCCGGCAACCGGCTTCACCCTGCCGTCGAGCGCAAGCTCTCCGCAAAAGATCATTTTGGCGGCTTTATCCGCGTTTACTATCCCAAGCGCGGCAAGTATCCCGACCGCAATCGGCAGATCGAACCCCGCCCCCTCCTTCTTCAGGGCCGCCGGCGCAAGGTTTACGGTGATCCGCTCGAAAGGGAAGGGGTATCCGCTGTTCTGTATCGCAGCTTTGACCCTGTCTTTGCTTTCCTTGACGATATTGTCGGGAAGCCCGACCGTCGCAAAGCCGGGGAACCCCGAAGACAGGTCCACTTCGACTTCCACCAGGATGGCGTCAATGCCGAGAAGAGAGCATGTGTAGGTTTTGGCGATCATTGGATGTGGCCTTTGAGATCGAGAGAAGTTTCAAGACGGGGGATATTATTGGCATAAAAGCAAAAGGATAGCAACGATACTTGCTGGATCGTGGTTTGGCCCGAGCATCGAACGATTGACAGTGAACTGAAAAAAGACTTTCCTGCTCACTGCTCACTGCTCACTGCTCACTGGGAAAGGTCCACTTCGACTTCAACCATGCCTCCCGCGAACGCCCCGTCTCTGGTCATGGACAGCTCAGGGATAGCGTCGAGAATGGCGGCGGTCGGCCTGCCCGCTACGCGCTCGCACGACGCAGAGTGGTTATTTTTTTTCGGTATGGTACTATATAAGTCTATCATACGAGGATGGCGTCAATGCCGAGAAGAGAGCATGTGTAGGTTTTGGCGATCATGAAAGCGGCGGCCCCGATTAGTTATTCCAGCACCCATTTTCCGTGCTGTTTAATTTCCTCGTACATAGCATCGGGAGCGAGGTCAATCTCGCCCGGCCACGTTACTGCTCCAAGCTCAAGATGCGCCTGTGTGAACAAGGTAGGATCGCGCAGGGCGGCAAAGACACCGGCTTCGTCCGAAAAGATGAGGCGTGACATATCAACCGATCCTTCCATGCCGTCAAGGAAACGGACTGTAAGCTGATAGCCGGGAAGGGCCGCCACTTCCACCAAACGCCATGATGCTGTTGGGTTTATTCCAGTGGAGCGATCTTCCGCGGCATTTGTTTTGCTGCGCATAATTCCCAGTCCTCCATAAGTTCGGCCCGATGCTGCGCCGCCCATTCCAATACTAGAGCTAATGCTCTTCGAGGCAATTTACCCTCGTAGATTTCCAGCGTATTAATGTTAATCAGCGCCTCGAATTCGGAATACAATGCATGAAAGTGCGGCGGTACATGATCCGCCCAGAACATTTGAATTATTATCCCATAAAAAGCGCTAATTGCAGGCATTTTCTTACTCCTCGGCTTCACAGGCAATAGTTGCCGATTCGGCTCGAACGGGAAATGATGTATCGAGAGTTCCGGAAACATTATTGGCATGAATTTGGAGGAATGGCAACGCAGACTTTTTCTGCAGCTAATCTCGCGACGAACGTTTAAAAGGATCAGTCATCGCCGTAACCAGCCTGGGGTCAGCGGAGCGTAGATCGGTGTGTGGGCCGTGACGTCGCTCGCTACAGACGCCGGAGGTTGGCGCTCAATCAACCGCGTTGGACTTCCGATGATCCATCCGCTGTTCACTCAGTACAACGAAGATCTCGGCAATCAACTCAATGCAGGGCGTCCGGCCGACGATTTCGCGAGATTCAGCGAGACCATCATCAAGGTAGTCGCTGGCGCCGTAAGGGCCAATGGGACCGCGGAAGATCCTCACGCCTATGCGGAGAAAGCAGCGCGTCGGTTTTTGCCCAATATCCTCCCCTATACCGTCGGCGCCCCGGCCGTGTTTGGCTTCGCTGAGTGGAACGGCCGCTCTCTGACTGACAATGCGCCGGATGTCATGTTCACGATCGCGTCGAACACGCCTATCCGGCTCGGCATCGGCAAAGAGTCGGTCACCTCAAAACCATCCAAGGCGTTTCCGTATGTGGCGATGAAGGGGGAGGAGATCGAGGTGGCGCGGGCCGCGTAGGAAAGAAGGAGGCCGTCTGACAAGACGCTGCGACTGACGGCCGCCGGAGCGTGTCTCAAGCAGTTATTGGGGCGCTGCCGGACTGTTTGCGGAGTCCAATATTTCGCCTTGACGGTGGAGCATGCGCCCACGGTGTGCGTGGTGAAGGACGGGAAGGCGACGGCACAAAAAACCGGGCTGATGACGATTGCATGATCACTCCAGCCAGCCCGGATAAACGACCTGATGCGAGACTTTTTCCTCAGGAACGTCAATCGGTAGCGCAATGGGGCAGGGCTCGTTCATTGCGAATCCGCCGCTTCATGATTAATGTCACCTCTGGCGACGAGCCTGAGAATTACGATTCGCTGATTCAACCCAGGAATCTGAACCAGGGTAATCTTGCCGCAGGTTTTGCCGGGAGGGATATTATTTTCATTGCCAGGGCAGACCCCGGTCTAAGTCGGTCGATTCTTAACAGAGGAGGAAGTCAGATGTTTTCCCAAATTCCCGTGGACTTTTACAAAGTTAAGAAGGATGAACTGAACAATGTGATTCTAAGGGTCGCCATCATGGGCGAAATGGACGCCATTAACCTCTACGAACAGATGGCGGCATTGACCGACAACGAGGATATCCGCAAGGTAATGTTGGACATCGCCAAGGAAGAAAAGGCCCACGTGGGGGAGTTCCAGACCTTGCTGCTGCGTCTCGACCAGGAGCAGGTGGAGGGACTGGAGCAAGGCAAAAGGGAGGTGCAGGCACTCACCGGCAAGTAAGTTAGTTTGGGGCTGTCTGCCCGAAGTGAGGCCATGTGGTTCGGGGTCCTCACTTCGCCGTCTTATTCGCGCCCGGCGAGAATCCGCGCCCCATGAAGAACAAGTGGGAGGTGACTCTGCGCCTGCATATCAGGTAAATTGTCGAATGAGCAAAGTATTTGGCTAGCGGTATCGGGGCCGTATTTTGAAACATCGCAAAATCAAACTGTCGGAGGAGAGGTGTTGAAAATTCCCATCACCTTTAAGCGGAGCGTCGGTCCGGAGTAACCATCTTTTAACACCCCGCCCCGAAGAGTGCGTAAAAACACAACCCCGAAGTTAGTTGCTCACCCGGGTCCTATTGCCAATCAGAGCGGGTTTTTGCCTGCATCCTTTCCGTGCTTGATCCCCACAGAGTGCGCATATTCAGGCCTCAAATCAGATATACCTGATTTATTAATCGTTTGCCGCTAAGACCACAATGATTACCGTTTTTGTATAGGCTGCTGTAAAAATAGCAAAGCAGACAAACGTGTATCCATCTTCTGACCAAAAAAGGAGAGTATCCCATGCCCACGATAACCACCAAAGACGGCGCTACGATCTATTACAAGGATTGGGGCAGCGGACAGCCCGTGGTTTTCAGCCATGGCTGGCCGCTCAACGCGGATGCCTTTGAAGACCAGATGTTCTTTCTAGCTTCCCGCGGCTACCGCTGCATCGCCCACGACCGCCGCGGCCACGGACGTTCGAGCCAACCGTGGACTGGCAATGTCATGGACACTTACGCCGACGACCTCACGGAGCTCGTCAAGAAGCTCGATCTCAAGAATGCCATTCATGTCGGCCACTCCACGGGTGGTGGCGAAGTCGCCCGCTATATCGGCCGCCATGGCGCGAAACGTGTCGCCAAGGCCGTGCTGATCGGCGCGGTGCCGCCACTGATGCTGAAGACGGCCGCCAATCCCGGCGGC
>PLSV01000211.1 GCA_003165235.1 Syntrophobacteraceae bacterium | reverse complement strand
TGACGTTGTAGGGACAACTCAGCCTGGGTATGTAGCAAATGGGTCGTTCAGATGGCAAAGCCACTGAACTCTGACCTTGCCCTCAGGGCAAGGATTTCTATGTTGGATTAAATTGACACCCATTAGCGTTTCGTCTAAACTACCCCCGGTGTAGTTTAACTCAGAAGAACAAACGGTCAATGGTTGTCGCTACAGGTCTTTTCCGACCGTTCGATCACAACGTCCTGTGAGCTTACTTTTCAGCTTTTCGCGGTGTTGCTTTAGCGACTCTGCAGCCGACCGCAGTCGTTTATCCCCAACTTTTCCGTCACCATTTCGCGGGAGGCCACATCTCCCTACCTTTTTGCGGGCAACTTCTTATAACCTCAGACAAAGGAGCGGGAAATGGCAAAGTATCTCTGTTATGGCAACTTTGTGGGAGATGGGCTGAAAGGACTAGTCAAGGAGGGAGGCTCCGGGCGAGTAGCAAGTGTAAAGAAGCTGTTCGAGTCGGTCGGTGGGAAGCTTGAATGTTACTACTACGCCTTTGGCAAATACGACTACTTCATCATTGCCGATTTGCCGGACAATGTAAGCGCGGCGTCAGTCTCTTTAACTGTCAGCGGCTCTGGGTTCGTAAGGAACAATATTGTCGTCCTCATTACTCCCGAAGAGATGGACCAGGTGGCGAAGAAGTCCCCCTCCTACCGCGGGCCCGGGCAGCAGCAACCAGGACGACGCGGCTGACTCGCTGCTTCAAGCTCTGCCCTCTCAGATTTGGCGGGTAATTTGTCCGAACCACTTCTGCTGATGTGTCAAGCACTGCCAGTGTGTCGGAGTAATGCGACCTTGAAAAGCACATCCAGCAGGCTAAGGGGACACTTGTGTCTTTGGAATGAACCAGCCTGAACGGGGACCATTACAGAAAAGGAGAACTTCCATGAAATCAACTGCATTTTCTGCTACTTCGGTCGAACAGATGGAATCCCGTCTTGGAGACGCACTCAAGGAAGGATTAAAACCCACTCTGGCAATCGTTTTCAGCTCCGTCGCTCACGATCTGGGCGCAGTGAGTGCGGCTTTCGCCAGACAGGATATCGACGTTTTTGGAGCAAGCACCCATGGAGAGATATGTAACGATGAAATCCATGAGGAGTCAATCGTGGCGATGTTGCTTGACGTCAGCCGCGACGCCTACCAATTAAGGGTTTTTGACGGGCGGGAGAAAACGTCCGGTCAAATCGGTCAAAGCGTCGCTGAATGGGGAAAGACTGTTTACGATAATCCAGCGTTCATGGTGGTGTCCGCTGGATATCTGGCCAATGGCGACCACATCGTCAATGGGATTATTGACGAAATGGGGAGGCAGGCACCGCTGTTTGGCGGCCTGGCCGGCGACGATTTGAAGTTCCAAGATACATTCGCTTTTGACGGGTCACAGGTCACATCGAATGGTGTCGCGGCTTTGGTTTTTGACAGCAATGTCATTGGGCTGCATGGCGTCGCTTTCAGCGGGTGGAAGGGAATAGGCACGTCGAAGACTGTAACGAAAGCCCACGACAATATCTTGTATGAAATGGATGGTGAGCCTGCACTCGATATCTACATGAAGTATCTCGATTGTGGTGTTGATCCTGTAGTCGTCGCTCAGCTTGCGGTTGAGTATCCCCTGTTTTTGAATCGGGATGACGGCTCGGCCGTACTTAGAGCAGTGATGAAAATCAACGATGATAAGTCAATAGTTTACGCAGGATCTATCCCTGAATGCGCAAAAGTACGATTCGGCATGGCGCCCGGGATGGAAGTTATCGACCGTGCCATCGAGCAAATCTCAGAATTCAAGCGGCAAGCTCCCCGGTCAGACGCCATGGTTCTCTTTTCCTGTGCGGCGCGGCATCTTGCGTTTGGTCCGATGGTGGAGGATGAGATTTCGGCTGTTCGCAAACTTTGGGGCGTTCCACTCGTTGGGCTCTTTACCTCCGGCGAAATAGGGCCTGTGTTACATGGGGGGTGCGATTTTCATAACCATACGCTGGTGCCCGTCCTGATTTACGAGAAGTGAATCGTTCGCTCTAAACGCAACCTTCACTGAATAGGAGGTCTCTATGAAACCATCGGTATTCTCTGCCACCTCACTACAAGAAGTCGAGGCTCATCTTGGGGATGCTTTCAAAGAGGGAGTAAAACCCACGTTGGCAATCGTTTTCAGCTCGGTCGCACACGACTTAAAGGCAGTAAGTGCGGCTTTCGCCAAACATGATATCGACGTTTTCGGAGCAAGCTCCGCTGGTGAGATATGTAACGACGAATTTCTTGAGGAGTCGATCGTGGCGATGTTGCTTGACGTCAGTCGGGACACCTACCGGTTAAAGGTTTTCGAGGGGCGGGAGAAAACGTCCTCTCAAATTGGCCAAAACATCGGAGAATGGGCAAAGACTGTTTACGAGAATCCGGCATTAATGGTTATGTCGGGTGGAATTCTGGCCGACGGCGATGGTATCCTCAATGGAATTATTAACGAAATGGGGCGGCAGGCGCCGCTGTTTGGCGGCATGGCCGGCGACGATCTCAAGGCCCATGAGACATTCGTGTTTGACGGGTCACGGGTCACCTCGAACGGCGCCGTGGCTTTAATTTTTGACCGCAATGTCATTGGGCTGCAAGGGGTGGCTTTCAGCGGATGGAAGGGAATAGGCACCTCGAAGACCGTCACCAAAGCCCGGGGCAATATCGTCTATGAGATAAATGGTGAACCCACACTCGATATCTACAGGAAGTATCTCGATTTTGGTCATGATCCTTCGGTCGAAATTACAGTTGTTCTTGCGTCTCAGTATCCCCTGCTTTTGAATCGGGATGACGGCTCGTCTGTACTGAGGGCAGTGGTGCATATCAACGATGATAAGTCGCTGGTTTACGCGGGGTCCGTGCCTGAAGGCGCAAAAGTACGCTTCGGCATGGCGCCCGGGCCTGAAATTATCGACCATGTCATCGAGCAAATCTCGGAATTCAGCCGGCAAGCTCCTCGCTCAGAGGCTATCGTCCTTTTTTCTTGCGTGGCGCGGCATCTTGCGCTTGGCCCGATGGTGGAGGACGAGATTGCGGCCGTTCGCAAACTTTGGGACGTTCCACTCGTCGGGTTCTTTACCTACGGCGAGATCGGGCCTGTCTTGCAGGGGAGATGCGATTATCATAACAATACGCTGGTGCCGGTCCTGATTTATCAAAAGTGAATCGTTGGCGCTAAACACAACCTTCATTGAAAAGGAGGTCTCTATGAAGCCATCCGTGTTCTCTGCCACTTCAGTTCAAGAAGTTGAAGCTCATCTTAGGGATGCTTTCAAAGAAGGAGTAAAACCCACTCTCGCAATCGTTTTCAGCTCCCCTGCCCATGACTTGAAGGCATTGGGGGCAATCTTTGCCAAGCACGACATCGACGTTTTCGGAGCAAGTACCAATGGAGAGATTTTGAATGACGGGCTGCATGAAGAGTCAATTGTGGTTATGCTGCTTGATATTGGTCGCGAATTCTATTCACTGGGGATGTTTGATGGAAAGGACAAGTCCTCCTTGCAAGTCGGTCAAAACATCGGGGAGTGGGCAAAGACCGTTTACGACAATCCCGCGTTAATGGTAGTGTCCGGGGGCCTTCATTTCAATGGCGACCACATCGTCAACGCGATTATTTCGGCAATGGGGCGTCAGGTTCCGTTGTTCGGAGGGCTTGCCGGTGACGATCTTAAGGTAATAGAAACGTTTGTATTCAGTACATCACAGGTCACATCAAATGGCGTTACGGCCCTGGTTTTTGACGGAAATGTCATTGGTCTTCAAGGAGTTGCTTTCAGTGGATGGAAGGCAATAGGCACGTCAAAAACCGTCACCAGGGCCGATGGCAATATCGTCTACGAGATAGATAATCAGCCTGCACTGGACATATACATGAAATACCTGAAAGTTCCCAATGATCCCGCAGCCGCGCCTGGCCTTGCGGGTGAATATCCCCTCGTTATGAATCGGGATGATGGCTCGTCTGTCCTCAGGGTGGCACTGATCCTCAACCAGGATAAGTCAATGGTCTTCGCGGGGTCTGTGCCTGAAGGCGCCAAAGTACGCTTTGGCATGGCGCCGGGCAGCGAAATTATTGATGAGGCCATCGAACAAATGTCGGAATTCAACCGGCAAAATCCCAGGTCAGACGCCTTGGTGCTCTTTTCCTGCAAAGCTCGACACATGGCATTTGGGCCAATGATCGAGGATGAAATCTCCGCTGTTCGCAAGCTTTGGGACGTTCCGATGGTTGGATTCTTTACCTATGGCGAAATAGGGCCTGCGTTACATGGGGGGTGCGATTTTCATAATCAATCGCTCGTGCCCGTCGTGATTTACGAGAAGTAAACTGCTTACGCTAAACACAACCTTCACTGGAAAGGAGGGCTCTATGAAGCCATCCGTGTTCTCCGCCACTTCAGTTCAAGAAGTCGAAGGTCATCTTCAAAATGCTTCCAAAGAGGGGCCAAAACCTACGTTGGCAATCGTTTTCAGCTCCCCTGCCCATGACTTGAAGGAATTGGGGGCAATCTTCGCCAAACACGACATCGACGTTTTCGGAGCAAGTACCGCTGGAGAGATTTTGAATGACGAGGTGCATGAAGAGTCAATTGTGGTTATGCTGCTTGATATTGGCCGCGAATTCTATTCACTGGAGATGTTTGATGGAAAGGACAAGTCCTCCTTGCAAGTCGGTCAAAACATCGGGGAGTGGGCAAAGACCGTTTACGACAATCCCGCGCTGATGGTAGTGTCCGGTGGTCTTCATGCCAATGGCGAGCACATCGTCAACGGGATTATTTCAGCAATGGGGCGTCAGGTTCCGTTGTTCGGAGGGCTTGCCGGTGACGATTCTAAGGTACAGGAAACGTTTGCATTCAACGCATCACAGCTGACATCAAATGGCGTTATGGTTCTGGTTTTTGACGGAAATGTCATTGGTCTTCAAGGAGTTGCTTTCAGTGGATGGAAAGGAATAGGTACGTCAAAAACAGTCACCAGGGCCGATAGCAATATTGTCTACGAGATAGATCATGCGCCTGTACTGGACATTTATATTAAGTACCTGAACATTGGCGCTGATCCCTCAGTCGCGACTTCCCTTGCGGCTGAATATCCCCTGCTTGTTAATAGGGATGACGGCTCGTCTGTCCTTAGGTCGCCGATAATCTGGAACGAAGATAAGTCATTGGTCTTCGCGGGGTCTGTGCCTGAAGGCGCCAAAGTACGCTTTGGCATGGCGCCGGGCATCGAGATTGTCGATCAGGCCATCGAACAAATGTCGGAATTCAAACGGCAAACTCCCAGGTCAGACGCCATGGTTCTCTTTTCCTGCGTAGCGCGACAGTATGCCCTTGGGCCAATGATTGAGGATGAAGTGGTCGGTATTCGCAAGCTTTGGGGCGTTCCGATGGTTGGGTTCTTTACCTATGGCGAAATAGGGCCTGCGTTACATGGGGGGTGCGATTTTCATAATCAATCGCTCGTACCCGTCCTGATTTACGAGAAGTAAGTTCTTAAAGGGCTTGCGGCATGAAAGCTAATCTTGACAAGCTTAAGGACGCCATCGGGGAGCTGATTGTTTCCGATGACGGCAGAAAAATGGTGTTGCAACTGCTCGGTCAAATCGAGAAGGGCTTTAAGACGCTCGACTTCAGACTGGAAAGGGCATTGAAAGACAAGAACACCCTTTCCACCTTACTCTCGCGGACATCCGAAGATCTTGAAAAATCATCGGAACTCATCCAAAAGATATTCAGCGGCTATCTCGAGACCATCGTGAAGGCGTCCCTGGCGATCTCGGCGGAGATCGACATCGAAAAGCTGCTCAGAAAGCTGATGCTGATCATCCTGGAAAATGCGGAGGCACAAAAAGGCGTACTGGTGCTAAGAAAGGGAGAACAGTGGCTGATCGAAGCCGAAAAGGAAAAGGACCTGGAGAGCGTGACCGTCCTGCATGGGCAGCCTCTCGAAGAAAGCAGCAATGTGCCCATTTCCGTCATTAATTCCGTAATCAAGACGCATAAGGATGTCGTTCTGGAAAGCGCCGCGGAGGATGAGCGATTTTACAACGATCCATACATGGCGGAGAACAGGCCGATATCGGTTCTGGCCATTCCACTTGTTAGACAGAACGTTCTGAAAGGCGTCTTGTACCTCGAAAATAATCTTGTCAGGGGGGCTTTCACCAGTGAGCGCATCCAGGTTTTGAAGATTCTTTCCTCCGAGGTCTCGATATCCATCGAGAACGCGCAGTTGTATTCCAACTTGAAAGTCCAGGAGGAAGAGTACCGGAGTCTTTTTGAGAATCTCAACGTCGGGGTTTTCAGAGCATCCACCGACCGCAATTCTCGTTTCCTTAAGGTGAATCGAGCCTTCGCGCGGATCTTCGGTTTCGATTCGATGGAAGATCTGATGCGGACCAGCCCTCGAGAATTCTATCGCGATTCGAGCGACAGGAATTCTCTCATCAGTACGGTGGCGCAACGCGGCTCGGTGGAGAACATGGAAATCGCCATGGCAAAAGAGGATGGCTCGACCATCTGGGTTTCACTCAGCGCAAGAGGGACTTTAGATCCCGATGGGACCCTTAAATGGATGGACGGCATTGTGGAGGACATCACAGCCAGAAAGCAGGCCGACGAGGAACTCGAAAGATATCGGGAGCATCTCGAAGACCTGGTGGAGCAGCGCACTAAAGATCTGCAGGTCGCCAAGCGGGAAGCCGATGCGGCCAATCGGGCCAAGGGGGATTTCCTTGCCCATATGAGCCATGAGATCAGGACTCCGATGAACGCCATCATCGGCATGATCCACCTTGCCCTGCGGACCGATCTCACCCCAAAGCAGCACGATTATCTCTCGAAGGTCGAGACATCGGCCCATTCGCTCCTTGGCATCATCAACGACATCCTCGATTTTTCCAAGATCGAGGCAGGAAAGCTCGAAATGGAGCGGGTCGACTTCATGCTCGACGAGGTGTTCGACAGGATAGCGGGCATACTCACCCTCAAGGCGCAGGAAAAGGGGCTGGAACTGCTCTTTTCCATCGCGTCGGATGTTCCCCAGTACCTGGTGGGAGACCCCCTTCGGCTGGGTCAGGTGCTCATGAACCTCATGAACAACGCTGTCAAGTTCACCGAAAGAGGTGAAATCACGGTCACGGTGGCTGTGGAGGAGGCGATTTGCGACGCAGTCAGGCTGAAGTTCACAGTTAGAGACACGGGGATAGGACTGAGCCAGGACCAGCAAGAGCGCCTTTTCCAGTCCTTTACCCAGGCCGATGGATCGACCACCCGGAAATACGGGGGAACGGGTCTGGGACTTGCAATTTGCAAGCGCCTGGTCGAGATGATGAATGGAACCATTTGGGTGGAGAGCGAGCCGGGGAAAGGGAGCGCCTTTATGTTTGTCGCCGCGTTCGCCCTTTGCGGGAAATACCGAAAACCGGCGCCGCTCTCCGAGAAACTGCGTGGAATGCGCGTTCTGATCGTGGATGACAGTGCCTCGGCCAGGGATGTGCTGACGGCATATCTCTCCGATCTCACCTTCGAGGTTGAAACCGCACCAACGGGTATGAGAGCCATCGAAATCCTCGAGCGGGCGGAGGAGGAAGCCGGCCCCTTCGGCCTGGTGCTCATGGATTGGAAAATGCCCGGAATGGACGGGATCGAAACTTCCCGGCGGATCAAAAGCAACACGAAGATTTCCCAAACTCCCGCCATTCTCATGGTGACGGCTCATGGCCGGGAGGAGATCATGCAAGAGGCTAGAGAAGCGGGGCTTGACGGTTTTCTCATCAAGCCGGTAAACAGGTCGATCCTTCTCGAGACGATCGCCGGCATCTTCGGGAAGGGAGAGCCCCAGCATTCGAAGATTTCCGAGAAAAGCCAGTCCTTTGCATCCCTTCTTGCCGGAATCCGTGGAGCGCGCGTGCTCCTTGTGGAAGACAATGTGCTGAACCAGCAGGTGGCGACCGAACTTATCGAGTCGGCCGGGCTCATGGTCAGCGTGGCCGGAAACGGGAGGGAAGGCGTGGATGCTGTGCTTGCAGGTTCTTTCGATCTCGTCCTCATGGACATCCAGATGCCGGAGATGGACGGACTGGAGGCAACCCGTATCATCCGAGGACGCCACCGGCTCCAAGACCTTCCGATTGTCGCCATGACGGCTCATGTGATATCGGGGGATATGGAAAGGTGCCTGGATGCCGGGATGAACGGCCACGTCGCTAAGCCCATCAATCCAGATGAGCTCTATGCGACTCTTCTTCGCTTCATCAAGCTCGGCGTACGGGAAGTCCCCGAGACTTTCCCAATCCGGGAGATCGGCGCTCAGCCCCCCGTTGATCTTCCCGATATTCCCGGAATCGACACATCCGACGGGCTTCGCAAGGTAGCTGGAAACACTCGGGTGTACGTGAAGATCCTCAAGGGATTTCTCGCGGATTACCGCGATGCGGTTCCATCCATCCGCTCCAGGATGGAGGATGCGAATTTCGATGAGGTGGCAAGAGCCGCCCATACCATTAAGGGAGTGGCTGGAAACATCGGTGCGCGGGACCTTTTCGATGCCGCGGACAATCTTGAATCGGCCTTGAGAAAGGGAGAGGCGCGGGAGGCATGGAAGCTTTATGACGCATTCGAGGAGCGCCTCGGCGATGTGCTATCGGCTCTGACCTCGATAGAGGAGTTTCCCTGCGGGAATGGCGGCCAACAACTTCATTCCGGAAGGCCCGATCTTGAAAGCGCCCGAAAACTGGTCGAGCGGATGACCCCGTTGCTCGCGGAGAGGAACTTGAAGGCTGGAGAGATTTTGGGGCAACTGAGGGCTGCATTGGCCGGAACCGGCCTGGATGCGGAACTGAATAAGCTGGAAGGCCACATCGATGAATATTATTTCGAGGACGCCCTCGCCGTTCTGAGTGCGATCGGGAGCAGAATAGCAAGCATGGAAGGCTGAACATTCCTCTTGGAATTATCTGGATTTCAGTAGGGAGGGAACGTGATGGAAACTGTTGAGAAGCCTCGGGTTCTTATCGTGGACGATGAACGTGCCAACATCACTTTGCTTGCGGAAGCCCTCAAGGAAGATTTCGAGATCCTGGCAGCAAGGAGTGGTTCGCAAGCCATAGAGCGGGCAAGGTCCTCCCCCCAACCCGATATTATCCTCCTCGACATCATGATGCCGGGTATGGATGGGTACGAAGTTTGCCGCGCATTGAAAGCGGATGACTGCACCAGGCATATCGCTGTTGTCTTCGTTACCTCCATGAGCGAGATGGAGGATGAAACGAGAGGTCTGGAACTCGGGGCGGTAGACTACCTGACCAAGCCTATCAGACCTACCATTGTGAAAGCCCGAGTAAGGAACCATCTGGAATTGAAGCTGGCCAAGGAGAAGCTTGAAAAACAGAACTCCATCCTTGAGTCGATGTTCGGTCGCTACCTCTCCACCGAGGTGATGAATTCTCTTCTCGACGATCCTTCAACTCTGGAACTGGGAGGCGAGAAACGAAAGGTCACCATCATGCTGAGCGATCTGAGAGGCTTTACTGCCTTGTCGGAGCGTCTCAACCCCGAGCAGGTGGTTCAACTGCTCAACACGTACTTCGAAATCATGGTGGACGTGATCCTTCAATACCAGGGCACCATCAATGAGATCATCGGCGACTCGCTGCTGGTTATTTTTGGAGCGCCCAAAGAGATGCCGGACCGAGCCAAAAGGGCCATAGCCTGTGCAATAGAGATGCAGAACGCAATGGCAAAGGTCAACGAGCAAAACCGGGGCCAGAGCCTGCCTGATCTGGAGATGGGAATCGGCCTCAACGAAACCGAGGTGATCGTCGGTAACATCGGTTCAAGCAAAAGAAGCAAATATGCCGTGGTAGGCAGTGGCGTCAACATGACGAGCCGGATCGAATCTTACACTGTAGGAGGACAAATACTCATTTCAGAATCCGTGCACCAGGAGGCGGCAGATATTTTGCGCGTTGACGCTCAATGGGACGTTCTTCCAAAAGGGGCTGAAAAACCGTTGAGAGTGTACGATGTTGGTGGGATTGCCGGAGGTTACAACCTGGCTTTGGCAAGCAAAGAACAGCTCCTTATCACACTGGCTCGGCAAATTCCGGTACGGTACACTGTCCTCGAAGGAAAAGACGTTGGGGTGAAAGAACAGGAAGGCTCTTTCGTCCGGCTCTCAAAAAACTGTGCGGAGATGATGTTGGATTACCCGCTCGGCATTCTCGCCAATCTCAAGATGAACCTGGAAAATGTAAGCGAAAAACTGTCGGCAAGAGATTTTTACGGGAAAGTAACTCAGCACATTTCGGTAAACGGGTCTGCGCAACTGGTGCGATTTACCTCGTTGCCGCCCGAAGTTGACGCATTTTTCGAGGCCCATCTGCAGCACGCGAAAGGGGAGAATTGGCGGACCCGGTGATTTGCAGCTGGCCTTCGGCACCATTACAAATTTCGGTGGGCACTTGGGGGCGTGACGCTCCTTGGGAGAGTCCCCGAGGGCCAGGGGGACCAGTTTGATGAGGCAACAGAGTACTCGCCAGGGCCGAGGCCATGTTCCGGCAGATGGAATGGAATATTGGCTGGGTAAAGCGCAGGACGCATTGGCGAAGCTGTGAAAGGTTGCCGTCAAAGGGCGCCAAAAACGACATGAAATGACCGCTCGCCCAGTCCCTCTGAAGTTTCGTTATCTCTCCTCAATGGCGTTATGCGGTGGAGCATCCAGAATGTTTCTATGTGCAGACCATTTCTGCATTTTCCCTCTTTCCGAAAGCAATGGGCAAAATTCATATGGGTCAGAGGCAGAAGTCCCCGAGAAACGGCTGTCTCATTGGTAGGCGGGTGGGTTCAGGCGCTGCCCGCGCCTTAAGTATTCTCTATGGCCAAGCACACGTTTCCTTGATCGCCGCAATTCAAACATCACCCTTTGGCGGCGGGACCAGAGAACAATCCGCCGGAACCATCTCCAGCAGATAGTTCGACTTTCGGGTTCGCAAAAGCAGGACATGGGTGGGAGGGTGAGGCGCTTATTGCGACGCCTCATTGTTGCTCTTTTCCAAAGTTCTCCAGGCGAGTTCAAGAATTTCCCTGCTCGAGTTTGAAGTCAGCGTATATGCTTTCGGAACCATCGCTCCGGATAAAACGATCGTAATTGAAAACCTGACCCGGATAAGCCGGAACCAGAAAGGTCACTAAGCGCACTAAGGAGAGACGAACAATCACGAAGAAACGTAAATAAAAAAAGACAAGTAAGAAATCCGTCGCATCCCGGGCAGAGACATCCTCAGCCTTCCCTGTTCCAGGCGCCTGCGCTCCAATCGTAACGACAACCGAAAAATCACCCACCCCGATAACGTAAAATTCCCCCACCCATGAGTTAAAAAGTCCCAGCTCTTTGACAGGACTTTCAGAGATAGGCCTCCCTCTGAGCCGATTTTGTCGTAAATTCAACAGGTTATAACTCGATTCGCGTAGAACCTATGTGGGCCGGCCTCCTTTTGTGCCCGTAAGGGTATAAAAAATCACCGGAAACTGTTATTTTTCGGTTGACATGTAGAACCTATGATGTATGGTCTCCGCATGGCGCACTTATATAAAAAGACATTCAAGGGTAGAACCTACTGGTACCTGCGTGAGGTCCACCGAGTCGACGGCAAGGTGAGGCCTAAATGGCAGAAGTATCTGGGCGCCGCCGAGACCATTTTTGCCAAGCTCCAAGCTGCCGAGCGGGCCGGGAAACCTGAGCGACTATAAACAGAGTCCTTCGGAGCCCTCTTTGTTGCTCATTGTCTGGAGCAGGAACTTGGCACGATCGGCATTATCGACAGCATCGTCCCCAGGGGCCGTAGTGAGACAGGGCCGTCCGTTGGGGAATACTTTTTCTATGCCTGGGCAAACCGCATGATTGCCCCAAAGAGCAAACGAGCATTGGAGGACTGGTATAAGACGACCGCCATCCAACACATCCGCGCCGTTGACCTCTCGCAGCTCAGCTCTGAGCGCTACTGGGAAAAATGGGAGCGACTGTCCGCCACCCAAATTGAGCAGATCGGCAAACGATTGCTGCAAATACTCTGGGCTGGTCGCGATCAGTCCCCTCACAGCGTTCTTTTTGATACCACCAACTATTACACCTATATGGGTAGTAAGACTGAAAGTGAGTTGGCCGTCCGGGGCCACAACAAGAGCGGCAAACACCATTTGCGCCAGGTGGGACTTGGGCTGCTCCTGGACTGTGCGAGCGCTTTGCCTCTATATTACACCACCTATCCGGGAAACCTTCATGACTCCGCCCTCTTTGACCAGGTGCTCGACGAAGTGTTCGGGGCAATCATGGGCTTTGCCGAAGCAGACAGAGAAGTTACAGTTGTGTTCGACAAGGGCATGAACTCCAAGGAAAATCTGGCCCTGATCGATAGCCGGCAGCAGACTCATTTCATCACCACCTATTCCACCTATTTTGCCGAGCATCTGGCTCGACTCAGCGCCAAGTACTTTGATCCTCTGGATATCGCCAAGAACCGCCAACTGCTTGCGGACGGTAAACAAGGCGACAGGCTTTGCGCCTTCCGTACCACTGAAACTTTGTGGAGACGTGAACGTACGGTGGTGGTAACCTTTAACCCGGTAACCATGCGAAAAAAACTCTATGATCTCACCCGCAAGCTCGAGCGGCTGCGGGCCGAGCTAATGGAATATCGCAGAAAATACAACCACAAAGAGCGCAACTGGCAAACTGCCAAGGAGGTTGTCACCCGCTATCGAAAGCTCTGCGACCAGCTCTATATCAGCCGCAAATGTTACCGGCTCCGATTCGAAAACGGGACCATGAGCTTTCGAAAAGACGCCGCGGAGATTGGCGCCATCGAGGCCATGATGGGCAAAAACATCATTGTCACCGACAACCATAACTGGACTACCGAGGAGATTGTGAGCGCCTGCCTGGATCGATATCGAATCGAGCAGCAGTTCAGGGTGAGCAAGGCCAGCTGCCATGTGCAGGTCAATCCGATATTCCACTGGACCGACGACAAGATCAGATGCCATCTTCTCACCTGCGTCATCGCACTTGCCTGCCTGAGGCTCCTGGAGATTAAAACCGGGGACAAACACACAGCCAAAAGCATCATGGAACAGATGGAAAAGCTCAACTGCGTGCTTTGCTGGCAACCCAACACGAAAATGCCCCAAGTCTACATTGAAGACCCCACCGATTTGCAAACACAAGTTCTGGCCAGCCTGGGATACCAGATAAAAGACGGTTGGGTTCTACAAACTTCAGCGTAATTTTCTATGCATTTTCAGTGGCTTGGATATCGTCGTCTCGTCGAACTCTGAAAGTCCTGTTTGAGCCTGAGCGATTGGTTGCGCTCCCCTCGCCGTCGCTGATTCCAGGCCAGCACGAGCAAGACAGAGCTGTCAAGGCTGAGATCGAAAACAGAATAAAAGAGGGGAAAAACGCCCTCAGATGGGACAAGGCGAGCTGTCACCGATTTGCAGCCAACCAAGCCAGACTTCTCATAGGGCGTCTTGCCTACAATCTACTTCACCTGATCCGGGATGCGGCGTTCCGGGGTGAGAAGGTCAGGCCCTCCATAGACTCGATAATTAGGCGGCTTGTAAAGGTTGGGGCCAAAGTGGCCTATCACGCCGGAAGATGGCATGTCCATGTTGCCTCGGGATTTTCTCCCGCCCGCTACTATCGCATCATTATTGCCTGACCCCCTTCTCCAGTAAGGGGTTTGGCGGCGCAACAATGAACGGCAAAGGGAGCGGCGCGCCCTTCGAGAGGCAAAAACGGCTTCATCCGCAGTTAAGAAAGCTGATTTGTTGATAACCGATGCCAAAGTCATGCATGGCCACCGCTCCCATCGCATTTTGAAATAAATTTCGAACTCAATATCGCGCTTTGGCGGCTATCGTTACACATTTGGCGCATTATTCCGGTAAAATACTCCTTGACTTTTGCTGTTGCTCTCGGCAAAATGTAAACGCGGTATAGTGGGTTTTCAGGCTGCGCCAAGTATGTTACCGACGTCCACATTTTTTGCCTTGCTTTGCATTACTTAAGTGTACTCAGCTTTGCGTCGCCTGGTGCAGTTTCTGTTTAACCATTAGGAGTCTATCCGTCTATTACGGGTGTTGACCCTTGTTCTTGGCGTGCAGCCTGCTTTTGACCGCTTCCCTTTCCTCTTCCACCTTCTCCATTATTGCAGGGTCAAATCAGGCCTAAATGCCCGTTTTGCTAGGCTATAGGGGAACACAAGTCGAACGCAATGCCCCTGGCTAAAGGTAAGTTTGATTACAGAGGAGTTTGTGAAATCAACTAAATTCAGCATATCCGTGATGCATTGCGCTGGTTACTGTGGATTTCGAGGGTGAACAGGCAATAGCGCCTGTGCAATCGACTCGAAGACCGATCTCATAAAACCCCAACTCTTCAAACCAAGATACGTCAAGAGGCTAAGTATCCGGTTCATGGCAACTACGTAGGCGACGGGATTAAAGGACTGCTCAACGAGGGAGGCTCAAACTGATTTTCCTTTTTCCTGGTGGGATCGAGTAATCAGATCATGGAGACTGCTGTGTAGAGCAAAATGAGTATCACCTTCCGACAGCGCCGACTTAAAGGGCTCTGCCGGGAGATTTCTCGCTCAACAGGTGAGGGGGATTTGCAATGAGATAATCTCTGCACAGTGAGATTATCAACATGAAAAACATCTTAAAATGCGGCACATTCCTGCTCCTAAACCGTAAAGACCAGGATTGGCAGACAGCCCAAGGTCAGATATCGTTCACAAAACAGAGTCAGCATCTGATGGAGAGAAGAGATGAAAAAGCCGGGATGGATTAGAGTTTTTCTAATTGTTGCCTGTACGTCCATTTTTTTGCAGTCCAGCGGTGCTTTTTGTGCCGACCCTAGTAAAGAAGAGTCGATTGTGAAGTTAGCTCTTCCCCCCCCCTGATTCTGCGCAGACGCAGACATATCTTGGTCTGGACGCGATGAAACCGTTTAAAGTCAGTGACGTAAGGGCGAAGATCGTCGTTATCGAGCTCATGAGTGCGCGCTGCCCACACTGCCAGGCCAACGCCCCCATAATGAATGGCATCTACAAAACGATCGAGGCAGACTCAGGCCTGGCCGACGTAAAGGTTATCGCAATAGCAATCGCCGATGACAAAGCCGGTGTGGAGACATTCAAAAAACAGTTCAAGACGCCCTTTCCGATTCTGCTCGACGAAAACCGTGAGATTACCCGCTCCACGGGTTTTCAAGCCACTCCAAGCACTATTGTCGTTTCGACTGAGGACGCCAAAGTGCTCTTCACCCACCCCGGAGTAATCCCGGACGCCGACGCGTTTGTAAAGCAGGTGAAATTTGTAAGGCAGTTCGAAGCGATGGACAAAGAAAAATAACAGTAAAACAACAGTGGTAATGAGTTGTATGGAATTCGAAGAATTTAGGATTTCGCTGAAGAATTCCGTTCTTCGGGACTTGCCCCCTGAAGAGATCGACGAGCTTGCCCGAACAGTTAAGAGCCGAGTTGCGGGGCCTGACGAGGTCATTTTCAAAAAAGGGGACGCGCCGGATGCTTTCTATATTATTAGTTCCGGTCGCGTTAGGATTTTCGTCAGGCACGAGGACAGACTCGAGATGGAACTCTCGGTGTGCGGACCGGGCGAACACTTCGGCGAGGTGGCTCTTTTGACGGGGGAGACTCGTACCGCCAGTGCAATAAGTGTAGACGAAGCCCACCTCATTGTACTCACCAAGGAGCAATTTGACCGCCTCATGCGGGATCACCCTGATCTTTCCAGGAATTTTGTGCGGCAGGTGCGCCGATGGCTCTTGAGAGACCAGGACATCATCACGCAAGAGGCCGATGCTCTAATCAGGTCCTCCCGGTTGGCATGGCGCGACTTTGTCCTTGTTATCGGGATAAGTGTTCTTCTGGCGATAACGTTCAACATCTCCAATCCACACCGGATACCTTTTGTCCCCGAGCGTCTCGACCCGGCGCCTTCGATCAGCACAGTTGCAGCAATGGAGGATTACCGGCAAGGACAAACTTTGATTGTCGATGCTATGCCCGGCAACTTCTACCAGCAACGGCACATAAAGGGCGCAGTCAATATGACGATGGCCCTTTTCGATTTCGTCTATCTGATGAGTTTCTCCGAGAAAGACAAAGGCACAAAGATAGTGGTATACGGGAATACCATAAGCAGGCCTTATGACCTGGAAATTGCGGACAAATTACTGCTGCATGGGTACAGGAATGTTAAGGTCCTGGATGGCGGTTTGCAGGCCTGGGAGGCTAAGGGCTATCCGGTCGAAAAAGAGGCTTCGGAATGATCCAATTTTTTGTTAAACGAGTGCTAACAAGTGAGTATCTCTCTTTTGCGCTCAGGATTTACCTGGGCTATTTCTTCATCTACGCAAGTTTGAGCAAAATCCCATATCCCGCTCAATTTGCGGAAGCAATAGCTAATTACCGGCTGATTCCCTATATGTTCCTAAACCCTGGAGCAGTAATACTGCCTTGGATTGAACTCATCACCGGCCTTTTTTTGATTATCGGTTTCAAGTCGCGTTCATCCACAATAGTGATCGGACTGCTTCTGATAATGTTCGACGTAATGATCCTGATCAACATGTACCGGGGCGCCCCGATCACCTGCGGATGCTACGATACTGTGGGCGAGGCGATCGGCTGGAAAAAGGTCCTGGAAAATGCCCTAATGCTGGTTTTCTGCGTCCAGATATATTATTGTGACAGACTGGAGCTTTTGAAAAGATTAAAGTCGTTTATTGGCCCAGGTAGCGGAATTACAACTGTAGAATCGTGACGGGTTCATTATGCGAAAAAAGATACGATCTCCGGTTTTTTTGCTGCCGGTTCTATTCTGTCTCCTTTTTCTCACCGCCGCGGCCGGTTGCGGTCCAGGGACCCAGCATGTTGGGACCTATATTGCCGAAATCAAGGATTCCCCTCACCGCAGTGAAACCACTTTAGAATTGAAAGAAACAGGGACTGGAGTCTGGAAGGTGGGTGACGACGAGGTTACCTTTTCGTGGTATGTTAAAGGCAACGAACTCAGGTTCCACACCAATAAAGGTGGAGTAATTGTTGGAAGTCTGGATAACCAGATTATTCACGTCACCCTTCCAGGGTCGGGGGAACTCTTCTTCAGGAAAGTCCAGTAAAGGGTTCCGATGAAGTGTCTCAAATGCGGAGCAGAGCAACGGGAAGGCGCAAAGTTCTGTAAAAATTGCGCGAACAAGATGGATTTGATATGCCCGCAATGCGGAAACGCCAATCTCCCCGAAAGTATGTTCTGTGATGAATGTGGCCATGATCTTCGTAAACCCAAAGAAGCGAAACCCCTGAACCTCAATCGGCCCCATTCCTATACTCCAAAGCATCTTGCCGACAAGATCCTGACTAGACGCAGCTCCATCGAGGGCGAATACAAGATCGTCACGGTCATGTTCGCAGACGTGGCCAATTCAACCGCCATCTTTGAGAAGCTCGATCCTGAGGCGGTTCACGAGATCATGGACAGATGTTTCCGCCTTCTCATGGACGAGGTCCATCGGCACGAAGGCACGATCAATCAGTTCCTGGGCGACGGGTTGATGGCTATTTTCGGTGCTCCCATTGCCCACGAAGATCATGCACAGCGGGCCTGTTATGCTGCATTAGCCGTGCAGAAGGCCATGGCGTCTTACGGTGAGACTCTTTGTAACCGCTACGGGATCGACTTCAAGATGCGTATCGGCCTCAACTCCGGCCCTGTCGTGGTCGGCACTATCGGCGACGACCTCCGGATGGACTACACGGCCAAAGGGGATACTGTGAACCTCGCCTCCCGTATGGAGACGAATGCCGAGCCTGGCGTCATACTCGTTTCAAAAAACCTTTACAAACAGGTCAAAGAGTTCTTCGAGTTCGAGTCCATCGGCGAAATCTGCGTAAAAGGAAAAGAAGAACCCGTCGAGGCGTACCGGCTAATAAAATCGACGGAAGTCGAAACGAGGATTGCCGCTTCTGCCGCTAAAGGGCTTACACGGTTCGTAGGCCGCACGCGTGAAATCGAAGCTTTAAGAGAGGCATTCGAAAAGGCTCGATCAGGAGAAGGTCAGGTCGTAGGTATAGTGGGCGAAACTGGAGTAGGCAAATCGAGACTGCTCCTTGAGTTCAAAAATTCCCTCCCGCATGACGAGTACCGTTGCTTTGAGGGTCGGTGCCTTCACTATGGCGGATCGATACCTTATTTGCCCATCCTGGATGTTCTCAGGTCCTTTGTTGGAGTGAAGGAAGGTGAACAGGAACACGTGGTCAGGCAGAAGCTCAAGGAGAGGGTCCTTGGGCTGGACGGAAGCTTTGTGTACATCATCCCGCCTTTCCAGGAGCTGCTGTCCCTTAAGGTCGATGACGAAGCCTACGCGAAGCTTGATGCGAAACAGAGAAGAGAGAGGACTTTCGAAGCCATTCGGGACCTGCTGATCCGAGGCAGCCAGGACCAGCCCCTCGTTTTGGCAGTCGAAGACCTTCAGTGGATCGACAGGACCACGGAAGAATTCTTGGGTTACATGATCGGCTGGCTCCCAAGGACCAAAATCCTCCTGCTTCTTTTATACAGGCCCGAATATACCCATCAATGGGGGAGCAAGTCCTATTACAGCAGGGTCGCGGTTGGGCAGCTGTCCACGAGCGCGAGTGCGGAACTGGTTGCAGCGATCCTGGAGAGCGGAGATGCGGCGCCCGAACTGAGGGAACTCATTCTCGGCAGGGCGGCGGGAAATCCGTTTTTTATAGAAGAGCTTACCCTTTCCCTTCTTGAAAACGGTTCCATCCAGAGGAAGGGTGAGAGCTTTTTCCTGGCTAAAGATGCATCCAGCGTGCAGGTCCCTGACACTATTCAGGGGATTATCGCAGCACGCTTAGACCGTTTGGAGGAAAGCCTAAAAAGGATCGTGCAGGTGGCTGCGGTGATCGGGCGAGAGTTCGCCTTTCGCATCCTTGAGATGATCACTAAAATGAAGGAGGAACTCAAATCAGGACTGGTTAACCTGCAAGGTTTGGAATTTATCTACGAAAAAAGCCTTTTCCCCGAACTGGAATACATCTTCAAACATGCGTTCACTCAGGAGGTCGCCTACAACAGTTTGCTTGTCAAGAGGAGAAAGGAGATCCATGAACAAATAGCCCAGGCTGTTGAAAATCTCTATGCTGATCGGCTGGAAGAATTCTACGGGATGCTGGCGTTTCATTATTCCAAAAGTGACAATAGTATGATGGCTTACAAATATCTGAAACTGTCTGCCAGGAAAGCTGTCGAACGGGAAGCTCTTTGGGAGGCATTCCGCTTGTACAGGGATGCGGCGGACACGCTGAATCAATTTCCAAAGACGCTGGAGAACAAAAGGGAACTGGTGCAGCTTCTCGTATCGATGGCAACTCCCATGAGGATGCTTGCTTATCCTGAAAATTCTGAAAATTATCTTCAGCAGTGTGAGGACGCCGCTAAGGAGATTGGCGATCAAAGGACCAACGCCAACGTAAAGAGCATAATAGGACTTTATCACTGCATGAAGGGAGATCCCGGTGTTGGAAGGGTACATCAGGAGAATGCCTTTCGAGGGGCGCAGAAATTGGAAGACGTAGGGCTTATCGTTGGAACGGGATATGACCTCACCATCTCGCATTTCATCCGAACGGATATGGCGTCCGTGGTTGATATCGCAGACAAGATCCTGCCGGTCATCGCAAAAGCGCACTGGCAGAGGGAAACGTTCGGACGTCCGGTAGTGGTGTATTCACTGACACAGGCTATGAAGGGCTATGCAATGGCGAGTCTGGGAGACTTTCCAGGGGGAGAATCTTTTATTGCTGAAGCTTTGTCCCTGGCTACTGAGCTTAACCACTTAGGGACTATTGGTATTGACGAGCTTAAGTACGGATGGTTCTTTGGAATGAAGGGGGAGGCGCAGGCTTGTGTGGACCACAGCCGGCAGGCAGTACGATTCATGGAACAAATCAAGTCCATGCTCTGGCTCGGTCAGGCATACATCGGAATTGGTCAGGGCCACTATCTTCTTGGCAAATATAAAGAGGCGATAACGTATATTGAAAAGGGCCTGGGGATTCAGATCAAAATTGGCGCTCAAGTTAGGCAGGCTCGTTACTATCTGTTCCTAAGTATGATCTACTTTGAGACCGGTGACATGACCAAAGCCAGTCTGAACGCTGAAAAAGCCCTGCGCCTGGCACAGAGGTGGGGAGAGTTGGAACATGAAGCCCTTTCAAAGATCATGCTTGGCCGTTTAGCGGCAAGAGGGGATAAATTTTGTATCACAGAGGCCGAACAATCCGTGCTCGAAGGCATCCGGATATTGCAGGATCAACGGCTGAAACCGCACGCTGCAATCGGTTATCTGCATCTGGGGGAGCTTTATCTGGACGTGGGGCACACGGAGAAAGCGTACCAGCCGCTCAACAAGGCAGAGGCCATGTTCCGGGAAATGGGTATGGATTATTGGCCGGGAAGGGCGCGGAACGCGCTGGCGAAGCTGTGATGAATTAGTGTTCGCTTCTAAGTATCCCCCGGACTGACGGGAAAGGGGGTTTTCGCTTCGACGCCCCGAAGACAACCTATGCGTTATCTCGGGCAATAATTTGATCTGAACATGCAATTTGGATACATGGAGGCAGAAGCTGATCCATTATTCCGGATTAAAGGTAAAATCGATTTGGGCAAATAGAATTTTACTCATGTAAACATTGGAGGTGGAATCATGTTGAAGCGCGTAGTGGTGTTTAAATTCAAAAAGGATGTGCCCGAGTCTGAGATAGCCGGCATAGAAAAGGGATTAGCGGGGCTTCCAGGGGTAATCCCCGACATTGCGGGCGACTTCCAGTTCGGCAGGGATGTGCTGCGTTCAGAGAGGTCTTACGATTTCGGCCTGGTAACGGAATTTGAAAATATTGAAGCTATCGAGCGCTACAGGTCTCACCCCGCGCATCAGGAAGTATTGAAGAAAATCCTGGAACATTGCGACAGTATAATCACCGCCGATTTCGAGATTTGAAACTCGAACGTGTGTGCAAAAACTGGTTTTTTTATCCTAAGGCGATCCATGCCTTAATTTCATAGATGATCTAAATGAGAGAAGACATCGACCTTATTTCGATACGTGCGGAGGTAAAAAATGAAAGAGTGGGCTTACATTATTTGTATCTCATTAGCGATCACTCTGTCCGGAGTCTGCCTAGCCGAATCGCCGCAAAAAGGAACAACAGTTGCTGATAACAAAGGTTTCGAACCGCCTAAACCAAATCTTGAGTTCATGGCCCGGTTCACGGTCGATCTGGTTGCACCCGTTTGGGATGTCGGAGAGACTTCGGATCTCGGGAGGCGCCGAATAGTACCCGTCACTGGGGGTAAGTTCGAAGGTCCGCTACTGAATGGAAAAATCCTGAATAATGGGGCAGACTGGGTAACGGTTACGAAGGATGGAGTAGCGTATCTGGATGCACGATATCTCTTACAAGCTGATGATGATTCGCTAATTTACCTGCAAACCAAGGGGTTCCGTTACGGCCCAGCTGAAGTACAGGCTAAGGTTGCTAAGGGCGAAGTCGTCGATCCATCTCAATATTACTTTAGATTTTATATGACATTTGAGACTAGTTCAAAGAAATATAACTGGCTGAATCGTGCGATGGGAATAGGTTACGCGATGCGATTGGGCAATGGTGTCGTATATGACGCGTACTTGATCAAGTAGTGAAATGTATTTGCTAAAGTTGTAAGTTATGATGTAGCATAATTAATTCGACAGACCTTCTCTCATTCATAAAAAGAGCTGGTTGTCGGGGGGTATCGGCAACCAGCTCTTTATTTCATCCTAATTCACTCCATACTCGCTTTTTAGCTCCTCTATTATTTATTCGGTTGACAAAAACAGAAGGAGAGATAAAAGTATACAGAAGCGCTAAGTCGCTATAACAACCTAAACTCACTCAGAAAAACAGGCTTTGTTACGTACAGCTCTCCTAAACGTTGACTTCACAACGGATCGATCAACCTTTCCATGTCCGTCACATTTGTCAACCTTCAGGTGCTGCCCATCAGGATTGAGGAATTGAGGGATTAAGGAATTGAGGGATTAAGGAATTGAGGGATTAAGGGATTGAGGGATTTAGGAATTGCTTCCCGCTTCCCGCCCTCGGCCCTTCGCGTCTTTGCGTGAAACTCGGCCTTGTGTCTTCTCGCTTCTCGCTCTCCTCTCAGTATAAGAGCCTCTGCGAATTAGGTTTCCGCACCGCCTTAAATGGGTATTTCACCCTATTGCGCCCCATCGGTGAATGTTTACCGTCTATCTTTTAGCCTGATATCTCTGCTGCACGAATTGTCGAAGCACTCTAACCCCGGGCGCCTGGATCGTGAGAGGGCAGGGCGCTGCTTCAACAGTCCTTTCAGAGCTGCATAATAGCTGTTTCCCAATGGAGAACGAAAGGAAGCCTTCGCATGGGAGGGTCCACACAATGCCCCTGTGAGACGGTTGTGACGTTGGACGAATGCGACGCTGCTAAAAGTGGAGAGGATTAGGATAGACAATGAACGAAGCGAACACGAAGAGAGCCGACTGGAAGTCCAAAGCTATCCGCGAAATGACCGGGTATTACATGACCTCCATGTACCTGGCCGTTTTTTTCGGATTATTTACATGGTATCGCAGACTGGTGCTGGACGAGTATCAAATCAGCTATTTGCATTACGGGGGTAGCGTTATCCAGGCGCTGGTTTTAGCCAAAGTCATTATGGTTGGACGTGCTTTGCGCCCGGGCCGGCGGCTTAAAGACCATCCTTTGATTGTGCCAACCGTATACAAGGCTGTCGTGTTCAGCATATTTGTTGGAATCTTCGGCATCCTCGAAGCCACCACAATCGGGTTGCTGCACGGGAAAGGCATTGCGGGAGGTTTTGAAGAGCTTATGAGCGCAGGCAGGTACGAATTGCTCGCCAGATGCATGGTCATGTTTGTCGCTTTCATACCCTTTTTCGCTTTCGATGAATTAGAGAGAGTGCTGGGTGAAGGCAAATTAGGCAAACTGTTTTTCCGGAGAAGATCGGCCGATGAATCCGGCCTGTCCACGGATGAAACGCCTTAAAGCCGATCGCGCACTGCCGATAAGAGAACCAATAAAGAGGAAAATAGATGACGGCGAGTGATATTCCCAAAGCCTTTCATATCATGGCCAAGCCCACGGGTTCGGCCTGCAATCTCCATTGCGCCTACTGTTTTTTCCTGGAGAAGGAGGGGCTCTATCCCGGAAGCGATTTCCGGATGTCGGCGCAGGTCCACGAGGCTTATATCCGCCAACTCCTGGAATTCCACAGGACTCCCCAGGTTACCGTCGCCTGGCAGGGGGGCGAGCCCACGCTCATGGGACTGGATTTTTTCAGGCGCTCCGTGGAGTTCCAGCAAAGGCGCCGGAAACCCGGCGTCCACGTCGAAAACAGCTTCCAAACCAACGGCATCCTGCTTAGCGACGAGTGGTGCCGGTTCTTCCGCGAGAACGACTTCCTCATAGGACTCAGCATGGATGGCCCCAGGGCGCTTCATGACTTCTACCGCAAAGACAAAGCGGGCAGGGGGACCTTCGACAGGGTCGTTCGGGCCGCCCGGCTGCTTCAGAAACACAAAGTGGAATGCAACATTCTCTGTACGGTCAACTCGAACAACGCCGCTCACCCTCTGGAGGTCTACCGGTTCTTCCGGGATGAGCTCGGGTTCGACTACATACAGTTCATTCCGATTGTGGAGCGCAAGGATGAGAGCGGTTTCCAGGCTGAGGAGACGGTCACCGACAGATCGGTGCAACCGGGACAATTCGGCCGATTTCTGATCGAGATTTTCGATGAGTGGGTCAAAACGGATGTGGGGAAGACGTTTGTCCTCAATTTCGACGGAGCGCTGGCAGGCTGGCTCGGAAGGGCCGGGACGGTCTGTATCTTTGGCCCCACATGCGGCCTCGGAATGGCGCTGGAGCATAACGGAGACCTTTATTCCTGCGACCACTTCGTTGACGCGGCCCACTACCTGGGAAACATCCTGAAGACGCCAATGATCGAGATCGTGGCTTCAGAGCAGCAAAGAAAGTTCGGGATGGACAAAAAAGACGGGCTGCCTCGGTGCTGCCGCGAATGCGCGGTCTTATCCATCTGCAATGGGGAATGTCCCAAGAACCGGTTCAGCAAAACTCCTGACGGCGAATCCGGGCTGAACTACCTCTGCGCAGGATATAAGGCTTTCTTCAAACATGCGGACAAACCCATGCGGATCATGGCTGAGCTTATTCGGACGAACCGGCCTGCCTCTGAGGTCATGGCCATTTTGGCAAGGGAGCGGGGAGATCTCAAGACAAGGTTCGCAAGCGCAGGGAGAAACGATCCCTGTCCGTGCGGGAGTGGAGTGAAATTCAAGAAGTGTCACGGGAGTCAGGCATGACATTGGCGACTGGCGATTTGTGGCAGGGTGACTGGATGGCCCAGTTCCATTGAGGTCGTCCATCCCTGCGCAGTTACAAACGTTGCGGAAGGAGACTATATCATGGCGGACAAAAAACCTAACATCCTCATAATCTGGGGAGACGACATCGGCTTGTGGAACATCAGCTACAACAACCGGGGCATGATGGGCTACCGAACGCCGAACATCGACCGGATCGGCGAGGAAGGCGTGGCGTTTACCGACTATTACGGGCAGCAGAGCTGCACGGCAGGCCGCGCCGCCTTCATCACAGGCCAGAATCCCCTCCGCACCGGCCTGACCAAGGTGGGCCTGCCGGGGGCCGACCTGGGGCTGCGCCCGGAAGATCCGACCATCGCGGAAATGCTCAAACCTCTGGGCTATGCCACCGGCCAGTTCGGGAAAAACCATCTGGGGGACAAAGACGAGTTCCTGCCTAGTAGCCACGGGTTCGATGAGTTCTTCGGCAACCTCTACCATCTCAACGCCGAGGAGGAGCCAGAACTCCCGGACTACCCGAAAGACCCAGCATTCAGGAAGAAATTCGGTCCCAGGGGCGTCATCCACAGCTTTGCCGACGGCCGCATCGAAGACACGGGGCCGCTCACGAAGAAGCGAATGCAAACCATCGACGAAGAAATTACCGACAAAGCGCTCGATTTCATCGACCGTGCTCACAAGGATGGGAAACCCTTCTTCGTCTGGTGGAACTCCACGCACATGCATTTTAGGACCCACGTCAAAAAGGAGTACGAGGGCAGAAGCGGACAGGGGTTCTACAACGACGCCATGGTCTATCATGACGATCAGGTTGGGGTCCTCCTTAAAAAACTCGACGATCTCGGCATTGCAGATAACACCATTGTCATGTACAGCACCGACAACGGCCCTCACTACAACTCCTGGCCCGATGCCGGCATCACTCCCTTCCGCAGCGAGAAGAACACCAACTGGGAGGGCGCGTTCCGGGTTCCGGCGTTTGTCCGCTGGCCCGGAAAGATTCCCGCCGGTACGGTGCTCAACGGCATCGTCTCACACCAGGACTGGCTGCCGACGCTTCTTGCGGCCGCAGGGGCGCCCGACATCAAAGAAAAACTCCTGGTCGGCCACAAGGCCGGGGCCAAGACCTTCAAAGTCCAAATCGACGGCTTCAACATGCTTCCCTACCTGACCGGCGAAGTGAAGGAGAGCCCTCGCGACGCCTTTTTCTATGTAAACGATGACGCTCAGCTCGTCGCGCTACGGTTTAACGACTGGAAGCTGGTGTTCATGGAACAGCGGGCCAAAACCATGGCATTGTGGCAGGAGCCTTTCGTTTCGCTTCGTTTCCCCAAGATATTCAATCTTCGCCGCGATCCATTCGAGCGCGCGGATGAGAACTCGAACACCTACTGGGACTGGGTAATGGACCACGCCTTCATGATGGTGCCGGCGCAGGCGTATGTGGCGCAGCAGATCTTGTCCCTCAAGGAGTTCCCACCAAGGCAGAAGCCGGCGTCGTTCAACCTGGACCGTGTTCTTGAGCAACTCCGGGATAGCTCCGGCAGCGGGATGCACTGAGCCGTTCAGGGATTGTTTCGCTCGCAAGCCTTCTAGGCCGGCTGCGCCCCGCATGGTGCGTGATTCGTGATTCGTGACTGACTTCCTCCATTCACGATTCACTGTTTACTATTCACGAACCGATTGTGCTGCAACCTGAATCGCAAAAGGCCAAGAAAGGAGGATACAACTTATGGGACTTAAAGAATATAAACCCGGAACAACTTTTCCCGGCGTGATCGGCCGCACATTCGACGTATCGTCGCCCGCCTGGCCCGAACCGCTTCGCGCCAGAGAGGGGACCCCCAACGTGTTGTTCATCATTTTAGACGACACCGGCTATGGGCAGTTGGGATGCTACGGGAGTCCCATCGAGACGCCCAACATCGACTCGCTTGCAAAGAACGGCCTGCTTTACAACAACATGCACACCACCGCACTGTGCTCGCCCACGCGTTCCTGCGTGCTCACCGGGCGCAACCATCACTCGAACGCGATGTCGTGCATAACCGAAGGCTCGACGGGTTATCCAGGCGGCAACGGCAACATTCCTTTCGAAAACGGTTTCCTTTCAGAGATGCTCCTGCAGCATGGCTACAATACGTACGCTATCGGCAAGTGGCACCTGACGCCCTCAGACCAGACCTCGGCCGCAGGCCCCTATGACCGCTGGCCGCTGGGGCGCGGATTTGAGCGATTCTATGGCTTCCTGGGCGGCGAGACACACCAGTACTACCCTGAACTGGTATACGACAACCACACGGTCGAAGCCGAAAGGACTCCCGAAGAGGGCTACCACCTGACGGAGGACCTGGTGGATAAGGCCATCAGCTTCATCGCGGACTCCAAGCAGATCGCCCCCGACAAGCCGTTCTTCATGTATTTCTGCCCCGGCGCGATGCACGCGCCCCATCACGTGCCGAAAGAATGGGCGGACAGGTATAAAGGGAAGTTCGACGCGGGCTGGGAAGCGCTCCGGGAGCAGATCTTCAAGCGCCAGAAGCAAATGGGGATCGTACCCGCCGAGGCCGAGCTCTCCCGTCATGACCCGGACGTCCCGCGGTGGGATCCATTGTCCGCCGAGGAGAAAAAGCTTTACGCCCGCATGATGGAAGTCTTCGCCGGTTTTCTGACCCATACCGACTTCCACATCGGGCGGTTGATCGAGTTCCTGAAAAAGCTCGGCGAGTTGGACAACACTCTGATCATGGTGCTGTCGGACAACGGCGCCAGCTCAGAGGGCGGGCCGCAGGGCATGGTCAACGAAGCGCTGTTCTTCAACAACGTGCCGGGCTCGCTGGAAGAGAACCTGGCTGCCATGGACAAGCTTGGCGGCCCGGAGATCTGTAACCACTACCCGTGGGGCTGGACATGGGCAGGCGACACTCCCTTCCGCCGCTGGAAACGCGAGACTTACCGCGGCGGGGTGAGTGACCCGTTCATCGTGCACTGGCCCAAAGGAATCGAAGCGAAGGGAGAAATACGCACACAATACGCCCATGCCATCGACATGACGCCAACGGTGCTGGAGGCGGCCGGCATAGAAGCGCCCACGTCTATCAGGGGCGTCACTCAATCGCCCATTGAAGGATGGAGCCTGGCGCATACCTTCGACAACGCTCAGGCGCCCACCAGGCGCCTCACCCAGTACTTCGAGATGTTCGGCCACCGTTCCATCTACCACGACGGCTGGCGCGCGATATGCCCGTGGCCGGGACCGTCTTTCGCGGAAGCCGGCAAATTCTTCGGCGCGCCGATTGACAGGGACAAGTTGACCGAACTCGACGCGACGGCCTGGGAGCTCTACCACGTTGACGAGGATTTTGCGGAGAATCACAACGTCGCCGGGCAGAATCGCGCTAAGCTGATCGAGATGATCGCCATGTGGTACGTCGAGGCCGGCAAGTATAACGTAATGCCCATCGATTCGCGCGGCACTCTGCGTTTTGCCGACGAGCGTCCGAAGATCGCTGTCGACCGCACATCGTACGTGTTTTACCCTCACACCCAGGGGGCGCCTGCAAACGCCACGGTCAACATACTCAACCGCCCTCACAGTATAACCGCGGACGTGGAGATCCCCATGGACGGCGCGGAAGGCGTGCTCCTGTCCCAGGGCGGCAACGACGGCGGCTACTCGCTCTATGTTCAGAACGGCAAGCTCCGCTATGCTTACAACTACGTCGGCCGGAACCTCTATTATGTCGAATCCGTCGAGACCGTTCCCACAGGACGTCACGAGTTGCGCTTTGAGTTCGAGGTGACGGGCAAACCCGACATCGCCAACGGCAGAGGCGCACCCGGCAAGGGCCAGCTCTACTTCGACTCCAGGCTGGTCGGAGAGAGCAGTATCGAGCTGACCAACCCGCTCGCTATCGGCTTGCTCAGCAGCATAGTCTGCGGCGTGGACATTGGCGCTCCGGTGACTCCTGAATACAAGCCGCCGTTTCCGTTTAGCGGCATGATTCACAGCGTGACGGTGGATGTTAGCGGCGAACTGATCAGAGACGCCGAAGCAGAGGTGCGGATGGTTCTGGCGCGGCAGTAGATGTATCACAGGAGGGTGAAAGCCGTGGAGGATTTTTTGGCGCGCATCGTTGAGAACCTGATCGGCCGGGTGAGCGGACCCATGAAATTTCGACTGATCCTCCAACCGCTCATGGCTGCCGTCTTCGCCGTGCGGGACGGGCTAAAAGATGCCCGTGAGGAACGGCCTCCCTACTTCCGGGCCATTTTTACACATCCGGATCGGCGGTCGCGCATGTTGAGAGATGGCTGCAAATCCGTGGGCAAAATCTTCGTCATCGCTGTTGTGATTGACCTGGTTGAGCAGTTCATCGTCCTTCGCTGGTTTTATCCCGGAGAGGCCATCCTTGTCGCCTTTATTCTTGCTTTCATCCCGTATCTGCTGATCCGGGGCCCTGTGAACAGGATAGCGCGGGGCAAAAGGCGCAGCGCATCAGACGGCAAAAGACCGTGAGGACAGCTTATACAAACATGAGCCTGGGCGGCACATAATGAAAGGACGGATGATGAGGATGGCGGAGCGCAATGAAGAAACCATGGAAGAGCCTTCCAGCGATCAACTCTCCCTGGAGCGCACAATCCTCTCGCACGAGCGAACGCTGATGTCCTGGGTCAGGACAGCGACATCGTTGATCACTTTCGGCTTCACCATTTACAAATTCTTTCAGTTGGAGCTGCAAAATCGCCCTCCTCTTCAAGGCGTCATCGGACCACGCCTTTTCGCGTTATTGATGATCTCTATCGGATTGTTCTCACTCATGATGGCGACAATCCAGTATCGGGCATACAGAAAAGGTCTGCGAAGATGGCGCCACGAAAGCGCACCCGTGTCGTTGGTGGGAGCGGTCGCCGCATTGGTGTCATTGCTCGGGCTTGTGGCCCTCGTTGCGGTTCTCTTCAGGATGTGACAGTTGAACCGCCAAGCTGTCTAGACGGGAGAGAAAGATCCAAGAAGTTCTGAACACTTTATATAACTGGTTGAGCGCAACTCATTTTTGAAGTCAGTAAATGAGCGGATTCCTGCTTCCGGATGCAGGCACCGTGACAATAGGATATTCTTTTTTATAACGATAAATTGAGCTTGAATTTTCCCTTTACCTGTAGCAGTTTCTTCTCGTGAAAATTGAGAGGAAGCACAAGTTAGTAGAAGACTCGTGAAGGGAGAACAACAATTAAACGAGCGATGCTGACGATTCTGGCGCTGTGCGTTGTACTGGCGCTCGCACGGGGGAACGGAGTCGCGCACGCGGCGTCTGCCGCCGGGATTGACGCCGACGTCGACGCTGCGTTGACGAAGGTCTACGAGGAACAACCTGCGGCAAAGATGCTTGCAAAGAAGGCTGTTGCTATCCTGGTGTTTCCGAATATGGTCAATGCGGGCTTTGTGATTGGCGCGCAGTACGGCGAGGGAACTCTGCGAAAGAAGGGCAGGACTGTGGGATACTACAACTCCGTTGCGGGATCATACGGTCTGCGGGCCGGCCTTCAAACCTTCGGCTATGTGCTCTTCCTGATGACGCGCTCAGCGGTCGACTATCTCAATCGGAGCGGCGGCTGGGAGATTGGAATCGGCCCGGTCACCGTTGTGGTGGACGAAAGCCTCGCACGCCCTCTGACGAGCACGACGCTCAAGTCCGATGTCTACGCCTTCATCTTCGACCAGAATTGTCTGATGCTGGCAGGCATCGGACTCCAGGGATCGAAGACTACGAAGATTACGAAGTGAACTGGGGGATAGCCTGATGCTAAGTTCAAAGTGTTACTAACGGAACCAATAGAATCTAATCTCCACCTATATTGCCTGCAACCTCCAAGTCTTTGCTTGCCGATTTCCGCCAACTCTTGTCAGGATTGAACATTGTAATCGCCTGTGCGATGGATGCCGTCTTTTTGCCCAGGTCCTTTTCGTAGACGACGCCATCCTGGCTGACGATAAAAGTCTTGATTCCAGACGATCCGTACCTCGCAGGGTAGGAGACCATCGCAAACCCGCCGATCATTCTGCCGTCTATAACGTAGTTGTATGCGCCTCGGGGCGCACTCCTGCCCTGGGCTTTCAGGATCTTGTAGAAGTAGCCGTGATAAGGAGAGGATTCATTACCCGATTTTTTCTTGTATCCTTCCTTTTGGGCCTCTCCGATCAACGGCCCAAGAGGACTTTGCTCATCACCTTGCCCGGCCTCCCAGTAAAGGCCGTCCTTTCTACCCGGCTCACTTAAAAACTTCTCTGCGTATTCCAGGACTCCGTCGCCGTTTCGGTCCTTCAATGCATATTCGCGCTGGGCGTCAACGTATGCCAGGCAGACCTGAATGGCGCTCAGCTCATTGGCGCCGATCCTGCGGTTCAAAAGCTCTTCTTTGCCTTGCCCTGTATCGAAGCGCCAGCCTCCGCCGGCTTCCCTTATAATAGGAATCGGAAAAGGCCAGGCTTCCTCGCCTATTTCGAGAACCGCCTTCTTTCCACTGACCTTCACTATCCGGTTCTTTGCTTGATATGCTTGGAGAAAACGCTCGCGACCAGTTGTGTCAGAGACCTCGTCACCAGAAAAAATGAGTGTTTTAGCCTCAGGTCCGAAGATGTCCGACAGCTTTTTCTCGTCATTGGCGCTCAGAGCCGCAACCAGCGCATTGACGGCGCCTTCGGGGGACTTGTAGAGATTCTGGTTTGGTTGTTTATACACATCGCTTGGCCATATCGTGGCGCCATAGAATCCCCTTGCCGATACACTGTCACAAAACCCAACCGATATCAGGGAAGCCATCAGACCGGTGGTTAACCCCAAGAGGAGCGCACGAGGCCTTTCCCCGTTTTTTTTGAATAAAAGCATCATCTAATCCTCCTTAAGACCGGGATACGTCATAAATGCCGTTTTTTCGACGCTATGGATAGTGGACGTCCTTCCACTGAACGGAAATCACCCGCTACTTTCGACCCCCGCCGCCTCTGCCACCCCGTCCGGCGCCTTTAACGCGCAACCCTGCCGAGGATCCCTGGCGGCTCGCACGGCCTCGGTCCGAACTCATCCTGGCGCCCTTGCCGTTCCCCACACCTTGGAACGCCCCTCCGCTCGGGCCCTGCTGGAGACCTTGCCGCGCGGAGCCTGCGGTTGGTCTGGCCGAAGCGCCCAGCGCCGGCTTCTGAGATGGGCGCCCGGCGCCTCCCGATGCCGGCCGGGTCTGGGTGTTGCCGCGAAATTCGCGCCTGCCCTCTGCTACATTTCCTCCGCGACGAGCCGCAACGGAGTCCAGGGCAGCCACGCTTCCCCGGCGAGAAGCCTGGTTCCAGTTCGTGGTCTTATGATGTGAAACGCGATTGCCATTGATATTGACGTTGCGATTGACATTGACGTTTATAGATCCGCCGGCCCAGTTCCAACGGCCCCACCCGTTATTCCATGCCGCCCCGACAGCCACGCCGGCCGCAAAAGCAAAAACCCCCGCAGCGACGGCCGTCCCCGCCGGGTAATAAGAGTAGGGGGGGTATGCCGGATAGGGCCATGCGCCATAGACCACAGTCGGATTATAGGCAGGCGCATAAATCGTCGTAGGGTTGGCAGGTTCGATCACAATGGCTTGCCCTTGGACTTCCACCTTCTGCTCCTGCGTGGTTTTCAGATAACCCACTGCCTGAGCCTTTGCGCGCAGGTCCTGGATGGTGTTCATCACGTCTGCCTGTTGAGCCAGGAAAGCCTCACCCAACCCCTGGGTCCACTCCAGCTTGTCGCTCATCATGGCGAGAACGTCGGGAAAGGGCGCCAGCGCTTTCACGCTGAGGTCCCATTTCATCTGGTCCAGGGCTGCGTTAAGCTGGTCTCCCTGCAGGTCCTTGTTTTGCTTCACCCAACGGTCCGCCGCTACGACTTCAAGTGGATAAGTCGCCGCTACCAATACCTCGGCGAGCAGGGAGTCAGGGTAAAGGGCGATTGGGGCAAGCATCTGGCTCAGTTCTTCCTGGCTGAATGCCGTGGCTGCGCCAGTCTCTTGTCCCAAGACTCCGGATGGCGCCGCCAGGAGCAAAATCAGCGACGCGATCAGAGCATGCTTGAAAACTGCCGGTCTGTTCATTATTGCATCTCCCTTGAATGCGCCCGTAAAAGGGTCCACAAAACTGCACAATGGAATGACCCACCTCATGCTCTTCGCTTCGAAGTGGACATTTCAGTTTTCCATTTTTCCCGGCTTCTCATTTCCGAAAAACCGTCCGCTCTCGCTGGTCCCGGCGTAATAAACCGGCCCTCATCAGGGTGCGCCCATCCGGAAACACCTGATAGCCACGCCTTGTACACAAGCAGGGTTTCATCTTGACATGCAAGAGTTACTCAGCAGCCCCGGTGGTATTGTCGCATGATGCGCCGGAATTGAAGATATCTTACACTTTTTATAAGGATGATCCCTGTCGTCCGCCATTCTCCAAAAGCGCAATACAAGAAAATATCTTTCGCATAAGCATATGAAAATACGACGCCAGGCTGATCCAGTTTTGCACACGGTCCTTGCGGCTCGGATCGATTATGATTAGCTCTACGACAACACAGGGCGCCCGTTCGTCTGCGGTATGCATATTCGGCGAAGAATGCACCGCATTCCGTCAACCACTATGGTCGGTCACAATGTATGACAAGCACGGAATTCGGGTTGCAAATTCGCTCAACCCATTCGCCACGGGCTATCGAGTGGATCTGACATACAACGCCGGCAATTGGCTCGGCCTGTGCCTCCAGTCCAAAAGCCCCGGCCCGGACAAAGAGCGCAATTGTTCTCCCATCTCCAGCACCCTGGAGCCCCGGCGTCACTATGCGCCTCCAGGCGCCAAAAACCGAAGCGCTCGACCGCCGCTGGACTCGAATCGATGTCAGCTCTTTGAAGCTCGGCAGTTTCGAGGGCCTCACAACGGCCATGGACCCGGTGGTTTCTTACGCGACAAATGTTTGCAAGACTGAAGGGGTGGCTGAGGTTAAGTGCCTGCCGGAGTTTGACCCGGCGCCGCCATACGCCTCAGTGGCGACTACGTCTGGTTCAAGCTGGCTGCGCTTTTTTGATGTGCTAAGACCTGCAAGACCGACACGAGGAGGTTTCAAATGGATTGGACTGCGGCTCATCCAACGTCAGTAAGTTTTCCAGTTTGGGTTCGCGTTCGTTTCGTGCCCTGGATCTGCGCAATAGTCTTTCTCATCGTTACGTCAGGCTGCGCTCATTATCCCATCAACCAACCCTTGAGCCAATCGCCCCCCCAGGGGGGATATCGCGCCAAGAACTTCAAGCATGTGGGGAAAGATGACGACTTGTTGGTCATGCTCACCTTCTCCGGCGGAGGGACAAGGGCCGCTGCTTTTTCCTACGGCGTTCTTGAAGCTCTGAGGGACACGGAGATCTCCATCCGCGGCCGCAAGAAGTGCATGCTCGACGAAGTGGACTGGATCTCAGGCGTTTCCGGCGGAAGTTTTACGGCGGCTTACTACGGACTTTTCGGAGATCGAATCTTCGAAGATTTCGAGTCCCGTTTTTTGAAGAAAAACATTCAGGGTGACCTCATCAGCGGTATCCTCTTCAACCCTGTCAATTGGGCGAAGCTTTCTTCCCCCTACTACGATCGCAGCGATCTTGCAGCGGACTACTATGACAAGCAGGTATTCGATCACGGAACTTTTGGCGACATCCTGGCCCGTGGGGGAGCGATGATCGTCATCAACGCGACGGATATGGTGCATGGAACGCGGTTTTCCTTTATTCAAGATCCTTTCGATGGGATCTGCTCAGACCTTAGCTCTTTCTCCGTGGCCCGTGCATGCGCCGCCTCCTCTGCAGTACCAGTTGTGCTAAGCCCGGTGACCTTGCGGAACTACGCCGGCAAGTGTGGTTTTCAGTTGCCCCCGGGACTCGCGGAGGCCATGCAGCCCCCAAGAGACGTTACGTCGCGCCGATTCGATCTTGCCAATAACATGCTTCCATTCCTGGATTCGCGAAAGAAACCATACATCCACCTCGTTGACGGGGGGGTTGCGGACAACCTGGGCCTCAGGGCCGTTCTCGAGCGCGTCACGCTGATGGGCGATCCCTGGACCACTTTGAAATATGCCAATTTGGAAAGCGCGCGCAAAATTGTCTTCGTGGTGGTGAATGCAGAAACCGAAGTCGACACCAAATGGGATCGTATCGAGACGAATCCGCCCTTCGGCGTAAGGCTTGCCTCCTACTCCTCTATAGCCATTGAGCGTTACAACACGGACACAGTGGCGCTCCTGAGCGAAAGCTTCAATCGCTGGGCCGATGAAATTCGGAAGGGACGCTGCGGGTCGTCTAAAATCACTACTGAACCGGGTTCCTGCGGCGATATTGAGTTCTATTTGGTGGAAGTGAAGTTTGATGCTCTGGACGATGAAGCCGAACGCCATTACTTCAAACAGCTTCCCACCTCATTTGCGCTGAAACCTGAACAGGTGGACAAACTCCGGGGTGCAGCACGACGCATTCTCGCAGAGTCCAAAGAGTTTCAACGGTTGGTCAACGATCTACAGGAGAATCCGCAGTAACCTGCGGGGACTCTATGCGTAGAAGTGTAATATGTTCTCAATGTGCTTATGTCCAAAAAAGAATTTTCCCTTCCGGAGGCCCTGGAGCAGGAGATTGAGAAGAAGATGGAGATGCCGAAGAGGCATCAATCAGGGTAAGCTGACGGCTCAGTGCGGGCCGTGCGGTGACATTCGCCACGCGCCGAGGGGGCGGTCCCGACAAACCAAGCAACCAGAGAAAGGACACAATGTGAATGATCTGCTCCCCATGACAGCAGTGATTGAGGTGGGGACAGGCCTGGCGCCGGTCACGCTCCTGCGCGGTTTGTCGCTCGATACGCCCGCTGCATCGACGCTCGGACGCATGGCCATGAATTTTAGATGAATCATTTTTGGTTCCCAAGAGGGGAGAACGATCATGTTGCAAAAGCTGCGAGGTGTTGTTTTATGCACTATCATGGCCCTGGCGCTGTGTGGGAGTGTTTTTGCATCTAGTGCGCTTTCGGAGGGATTTCAAAAAACGCCGGTGGTCCTGCAGGCTTCAGATGTGCTCCCGGGGGGGTTGATTCAGGGCCCTAATTATGCCGTAAGAGCAAAGGTCATAAGTGATGGTTTTATCAACACTTATGATCTGGATACCAATTACGGGCCCCTGAGGGTGGAAAGCACGGCGTTGCTGTTGAAACGCATTGGAGAGCTCAAGGCGCTCGCTCAGATAGAGCAGTTAAAAAACACAGACGTTTACATGAATGCCTTTAAGCAGGTGGCAAGAGGACCTATCAAAACTGCGGAAGGGTTGGTGCAGGACCCGTCCGGGACGGTTTCGAACGTAGCGAGCGGGATCGGGCGGTTCTTAAGCAATGTAGGCAGTGCAGTCACTTCCGACAGCGCCTACAAGGGAAATCTTATGAACTCCGCGCTCGGACAGTCATCGTACAAACGGCAATATGCCGCCGAGTTCGAGGTCGATCCTTATACTAGCCTGGATTCCCACGTTAGT
>PLSV01000369.1 GCA_003165235.1 Syntrophobacteraceae bacterium | reverse complement strand
TTTTATTTTGTTCGGCAGTTCCGGATCGGCCAGCAGCGGCCGCGCAAGACCGATCATGTCGGTTTTTCCTTCCGCAATTGCGCGGGAGGCAAGGGCCGGATTGTCCATTCTCCCCGCCGTAATGATCGGGATCGTCGCGGCTTTCTTGAGAATCTCATTGTAGGGAAGATAGAGGCCCTTCTCCTGGTACATCGGCGGGTGGCTCCAATACCAGGCATCGTAAGAGCCGACATCGCCATTTAAGGCGTCATATCCGGCGCTTTCGAGCATCTTGGCCGCCTCGACGCCTTCCGGAATGTCGCGCCCTTTCTCTTCAAACTCCTCGCCGGGAAGGCCGCCTTTGAGCCAGTCCTTTATGAAGCTTTTAATGCTGTAGCGAAGGGACACCGGAAAGTCCTGCCCGCATCGCGCCTTGATGGCCTTCACAATGTCGGTTGTAAAACGGAGACGATTCTCAAGGCTGCCGCCGTATTCGTCGGTCCGCTGGTTGAAAAATGAGATTGCAAACTGATCGAGCAGATATCCTTCGTGAACTGCGTGAATTTCGACCCCGTCGTATCCGGCATTCCGGCAGATTTCCGCAGAGTCGGCAAACTTGCCGATAAAGGTCTTGATTTCGTCTATCGTAAGCGGGCGGCAGATCACTCCCGGTATCCACCGGTGAGGGATAGCCGAAGGACCCACGGCGGTCCTGCCGACGATGGAAGGGATGCTCACCCGTCCAAAGCCGGCGGTGAGTTGCAGAAACATCTTCGCGCCGTGGGCATGAACCCGTTCCGTCATGAGCTTGCTTGTTTTGATGAAATTGATGGGATTTAGCGTAGTGCAGGGCAGCGAGGGAAGCGAGCACTTTTCAATCTCGTTTTCCACCATCGTCACGCCCGTCATGATCAGGCCGGTTCCGCCGCGCGCGCGCTCAACATAGAACTCGACGCCGCGATAGTTAAATGAACCGTCTGCGTCGCAGAAGCCTCCCGGCCCAATTGGGGCGAGCACAAAGCGATTCTTTATTTCCACCTTGCCGATTTTGATCGGCTGGAAAAGGTTTGCGTAACGATTAGCCATGTGGCGCCTTCCTTCGTGAGAGGTTGTAATTTCCTGGAGCGTGCACCGAATCGATTCGGCGAATATCCGCGAATCATACGCCACTCCAATCAAAACCCGCAAGAAAAAATGGCCATGAGACCAATTTGGGCAATTTGAGGATATGCCGCCATCCACGCAGTTAATAGCCCGCTTCACGTCCCTCATGGCGTTGGGGAGGTTCAGGCGAATGAGGGCGCCCCCTGCCACTTCGTCTCTCAGGACTTTCGCTTTGTTCTGCCAGATGGCAAAGGTTATGAACTTCAACTCTCGCCTTCCTTATGACGCGCCGCCCAACAAGGCAAAGTCAACGGGCGCAAAAAGCGGCGCGGCTGATTAGCAGCGTTCGGCTCGGAAGGAGAAACTCCACGCATCTCGCCTGACCCTTGAATTTCTGAAGACTTAAAAGTTCAGCACGTCCGGATCACACTCTTTATGAGAGGTCCCTACGGTCAGATTCCACCTTGGCAGGCAAGTCCTGAATTTGTTGAATTAAACACGGCAGGAATGTAGTGTCATGAGGAGTCACAGCGCATTTCCGGTGCTTCGCGTGAGGGCGTACGAGCCAGCCTTGCCTCCAGCACCCCTGTCGTATTCGTATGAGTGATGAAGAATAATGCCTTAGGAGCTGAATGCGATTCGAAATATAATTAGCTCCAATCGGGACGAATTCCTGGAGGCATGGGATGAACATTGCGGTTAACGTAGTTGATGCAAGACTATTGGGTATCCGGGTCACGGAAGACGAGATCGCAGCCCATCTTATTGACGGCCGAACCATCAGTGTGCCTCTTGCATGGTCTTGGCGCCAGTCTGAGGCAACGCCCGACCAGCGAAATAATTTCGAGATTATCGGCGATGGACAGGGCATTCGCTGGCCGGACATAGACGAAGACATCGGCGTGGAGGGAATGCTTTGCGGCTCTCCGGCTCGTCGACCAAACGCTTCTCCCTGATCGCAAAGGGTCGTGGAAACATCGGGGTAGCACTTTTACGGTGAGAGTAATAAGAACTCGCAATTAAGGGGAAATGACCGCCGGGTTCCCGGACCGCTTACGACAATGACGCTGTATAGCCTTTGTGAGAGGTTCAACCGCATTACCTCTTTTAGCCTGCCAGTTCCTGAGGATTCAAATGCTCAGCACATCCGGATCATACTTTTTATGTGAGGTCTCTCCGGTCAGGTTTCACCTCCTGGCAAGCTGTATGGCGTTTCCACTGGCAATCTTTCGCTATAATTTCGCATTGATATCCGCTATTAGGTGGAAGGGCTGTGGTGCCAGGGGACGAAGTGAACGAAGATGCCCGACATACCGCCGGGAACGTAAATGGTGAACGGCAGAAATCCGACGACGCATCAATTCTCCTGGGTCTCACTTGGCCCCGTCGTTTCTCATAAATACTCCTGCGAGCGATGCAGTGTTTAGAGCGACGATTTTGGCATCATTGA
>PLSV01000333.1 GCA_003165235.1 Syntrophobacteraceae bacterium | reverse complement strand
CTCGCCTCGGCCCTTTGCGGCTTCTCGCAAAGCCTGTCGCAGCTTGTGTGCGCACGTCTGGTGCAAGGACTGGGCGGCGCTATGATGATGCCTGTCGGCCGGCTTGTGCTGCTGAAGATGGTTCCCAAAGACAAATTGGTGAGCGCCATGACGTGGTTGACGACGCCGGCCATGCTCGGTCCGGTCCTGGGGCCTCCCGTGGGAGGCGTGATCGTCACTTATTTTTCATGGCGCTGGATATTTTTCGTCAACCTGCCGATCGGTCTTCTGGGTATGGTTCTGGTCACCATGTTCATCGACAACATTCGCGAGGAAAAGGTTGTGCCGCTGGATATCAGCGGGTTCCTGCTAATGGCCGCAGCCCTGGCGGGACTGGTGATCAGTTTTGAGACCGTAGGCCGCGACCTGTTGACGAACGGGGCGATTGCCGCCTTCCTGATCGGCGGCCTTCTTTGCTTTGCCTTTTATCTCATCCATGCGCGGCGCGTGCATGCGCCCATTGTCGATCTGAACCTGTTTCGGCTTTCCACTTTTCGCGCGTGTATGGAAGGCGGCTCTTTGTTTCGCATCGGTATCGGCGCCATGCCCTTTTTGTTGCCGCTCATGCTTCAAATCGGTTTTGGCCTGAGCCCTCTGGTATCAGGCTTTTTGACCGTTTCCCTTGCTCTTGGGGCCCTTCTTGTGAAGGTCTTCGCCCGGTCTATCATCAGCGGCCTCGGTTTTCGCCGTATGATGATCGTCAATGCGTTCATCTGCGCCGTCTCCATGATTGCTTGTGGTTTGTTCCGTCCGGAGACGCCGCACATCGTCATCCTGGTGGTTTTGCTGGTCGGCAGCTTCTTCCGCTCGCTGCAGTTCATGGGGTTTAACACGCTTGTGTTTGCCGACGTGCCGGACGAGTCGATGAGCCGCGCGACGACCTTGTTCAGCATGCTGCAACAATTGTTTTTGAGCCTGGGCGTCGGAACGGGGGCCCTTTTGCTCCACCTTACGCTCAACTGGCATCGCCAGACGGCCTTGAACGCCGATGATTTCTGGCCGGCCTTTGCAATCGTTGGGATCATCGCGCTACTATCCGTATTTCCGTTGCGAAAACTGACCCCTGAGGCCGGCGCCACGATGAGCGGCCACAGGTCGCCTGAGCAGTTGGAGAAGTTATGATTCGAACCTGTATTCGCCCTGGCTTCGAGAGTGATCTCGTTTCTCAGTTTTGATCTTCCAGGCTGGGATCGCCTCCACTCCGAACGAAAGACAGGGTTTGAGAAAATGAATAAGGCTCTGTAATCATAGATTCATTTACATTGCGTTATTCAAATGCCCATCTATAATAACCCGGATTGGCTTGTAATCCGTGCGTTGCACTTATGGCCGACGCCTTTTCGCCAATAAAACGTTAATGAAGGAGCCTACGAATGCCAAAAAAACTCATTGAGATTGCAGCTGAAATCCTCCATGCTCAGGTGTCCTTAACACCTATGTCAGTAGCTGAGATCGATTTATCTCTTCGGCAAATTTTCGGTGTGCTCTGTGAACTTCAAAAAGCTGAAACGGCCGGAATCGACATCGAATGTGCTCAGCTTGCTGCAAAGGAGGTAGCCGCAGCGAAGCTCACGCCGCAAGACTCCATCCAAAACGATAAAGTAATCTGTCTGGAATGTGGAAAAGAGATGCTACAACTGACAACAAAGCATCTAGTCTCCCATGAGATGAACCAGAAAGAGTACAAGAAGAAATATGGTTTTGCGATGGGGACTCCTTTGGCGGCAAATTCATTGATCAAGGCGAGAAGCAAAGCAGCAATAAAGAGAGGATTGCCCGATAAGCTCAGACAATATCTGGAGGCAAGAAGGCGGGACAAAGTCCAACCGTCGGTTCAAGCGGAAATTGCGACAGTGACGACCGGCATACAGAAACCTGTGCTCACGCCGCAAAACTCCATCCAGGATGACAAAGTAATCTGTCTTGAATGTGGCGCTGAGATGAGACAGCTCACGTCAAAACATCTAGTCTCCCATGGGATGAACCAAAAGGAGTACAGACAAAAATACGGGTTCTCAATGCAGACCCCTTTGGCGGCAAAATCTGTGAGCAAAGCCCAAAGCAAAGCGGCTAAAAAGAGAGGATTGCCGGAGAAGCTGACCCAATTGAATGAAGCCAGAAGAAAAGAAAAGACCGAAAGTGCTGCTCAGAGCGCCGGGGCGAATCCAGCCGGCAAACCCAGGCGGTCGATACTTCGGAAGAAGAATGCAGTTTGATTTGCTGTAGTCCGGGAAGTCCCTATTGTCGTTTGGATAACCCACCCTTCGGAGATAGGACGACTCGAATTGCCTTATGGACCCAATAAGCCGGAGGCGACCGCATGAATATCCTTTTTTGCGGCAAGGCCGCTCCCAAGGCTTTTGAATTGTTGAAAGCGCTCTTGCCCGATGAAGACGTTTGCAGTTGCGCGGAAGAGCATGTGGTTAGGCTCGGCATGGCGGCCGACGTTCTCATTCCATTGATGCACAGGTTGGAACCCGAATTGATCGGAGGCACTGCTGCCAAATTGATCCACCAATGGGGGGTGGGGCTCGAAGGCGTCGATATCGCTGCTGCAACTGCACGTGGCATAATGGTTTGCAACGTTCCCGGAGATGCCACCGCCAATGCCGAGTCTACTGCCGAACACGCTCTTTTCCTGATGCTTGCTGTCGCCAGACGCATCCACGAATGTTTCAGCGCTTTCCATCAGGGTCTGTGGGGGACTCCGGTGGGTCAGGCTTTGGGAGGGAGCACTGCTCTCATTGTGGGACTGGGAAGAGTTGGCAAAGCCCTGGCCCGGAAACTGGCGGCGCTCGGGATGAACGTCCAGGCAGTGAGGCGCACCGCGGACATTGAAACAGAAGCGGCCCTCGGCCTAGTTGGCGCCGGTAATATGTCCCGGCTATATGAGATGGCCTCTGCTGCCGACTTCGTCATCTCCACTATTGCTCTGACCGATCACACGAGAGGGCTGTTCAATCAGGACCTGTTCCGCGTGATGAAACCTGCAGGGTTCGTAATCAATGTTTCACGGGGACCTGTGATCAATGAGGTGGATCTTGTGAAAGCGCTGCAGACCGGCGAGATTGCGGGCGCGGGGCTGGATGTGTACGAACAGGAACCTCTTGATCCAAATAGCCCGCTTCTGATCCTGCCAAACGTTGTTGCAACGCCACACATCGCCGGAGCGACGAGTCAGAATTACGACGGAATAGCGAGAATTCTTACCGACAACATCTTGCGGGTGAAAGGTGGGAAAGTACCCATGTATTGTGTAAATGAAACGACATTGAAGGCTCAGGGGACCCTCTGACGACAACTGGCTAAAGGCATTCCATCAGCAGCAATTCCCAGATCCCATTTCAACTGATTTATGGTTGGAGAATCGAGTTTCCTGAATCAAAACAGGTCAGGGAGCGCCCCGCCTCTTGGCCCAGTTCTCATAGAGACCCAATGGAACGACCAGGCCAAAGAAAGGGATTGTATACATCGCTGCCACGGTTGCTTCCAGGGGGCTGAAAAACTCGGAGCTTAAGACCAGGACGAACACGTTGTTGATGAGGCCAAAGCTTATAATCGATGAAAGGTGATCAGGCAAAGGCCGTCCCAGGGAAAACAGCATTCCCGCCACAAAATAGGCAACCGCCAAAATCGATGATACGCCCAGGGAGATCAAGACTGTTGAGGGTTCCTCGCGAAGCAGGGCGGCATATCGTGAAAAAACGCCAAGATTGATGATCATGAACGCAACAAGTGAGATGCCATACTGGCTTTTGGACAGTTTTGCACTAAAGCCCGGGGCAAGGCGCTTCAAGATTTCAGCCAGGATGAGCGGACAGAACACAACCAGCCCCAGGAGGCGCGACATGGCAAAAAGAGATATCTCCATGTATTTGCCTGCGCAAATATGCGCCAGGGTGGGAAGTGTGAACGGAACCAGAATCGAGCTGATGACAACCATTCCGAAGACAAGAGAAATGTTGGCCTCTACAAGACCCGCGAAAAAAGGAGCCGACACGCCGGATGAAATTCCGCTCAAAAGCAGCGCCGCTGTCGCATATTTTGGAAACATGTGCCGGAAAGAAACGAATGCCAGTAAAGGCAGCAAAATCAGTTTGATGAAGAGGCAATAGCCGAGGTAGAACGCCGAACTTTTTGCTGAACTCAAGATGGCGGCTAGTCGGATGGGAAGAAGGCTGAAGAAAAGAACGGCCATCAGGCAATAGATCGGATAAGGCTGGAAGGGCGCCCCATACTCAGGTAAAAGAATTCCCGTAAGGATGGAGGATAAGGTCGCGATGAGCAGTAGCCCGTCTCGGAATTTGAACATCTTTCACCTGGCCCAAGATTTGAAGCATCCCGTCCATTGTGGCCTCAATCGGCGCTGTGAACTACGATCCGGCAATCCACACACCAGCACCCGTCGGCATTGGCCAGAACCGGGTTGAGGTCCAGTTCGGCCACCTCCGGATGCTCCGTTGCAAGTCTCCCCAAGGCAAGGGCCGTTTCCAACAGAACCGGCCAGCATACCCCCGCTTGGCCTCGAGTCCCTTCCATGAGTGGATAGATCCGGAGAGACCTGAACATCTCTTCCAAATCCTGGAGCTGGACAGGAAGAAGACTGTGGGCCGTATCCCGGAAAATTTCCGTATAGATGCCTCCCATTCCCAGGACTAAAATCGGTCCAAACTGCGGGTCCCTTTTGATCCCCATGAGCAGCTCCGTCCCCTGAATCTGCTGCTGCACCAGAATACCATCGAGTCTGCCGTCCGGCGTGTGCGACTGAAACAACCCGGTTAGCTCCCCGTAAGCTTGCAGCAATTCACGGTCATTGGAAACATTGAGGCGGATGCCGCCCCGGTCGGACTTGTGCAACCATTGCGGCGATACGATCTTTAGCACCACCGGATAACCGATTTTGCCGGCGGCAATAACGGCCCCTGTTGCATCTGAGGTGAGATCTTCCGGGGCCGCGGGAATGTCGTAATGTCGCAGAAGCTCGAAGGCTGCTTTGCCAACGTGGACGCCTTCAGCCAGCTTGGGCGCTGCCGGCCGGGCGCCCTCGACCCCCTGCGGGCGCTGCTCCGCGCTTGAATCCGGCTTCTTCCCCAACCACTGGTAATAACGCTGGCAGGCGCTGAGTCCGATGATCGCTTCATCGATGCCGCCGAAACACGCGACGTGTTCGGCTTCTGCCAGGGCGGCGGCCACCCGGGCCTGATCGCCGCCATACAACCAGAAGGCCACCGGTTTGCCCCAGTGGTTGGCGGCGCTGATTTCACGCCCCACGGCAGCCATATCCAGGTCCCGGTGCAGCGGTGAATGCAGCGCCGGAGCTATACCCAACACGGCGTCCACCTGGTCATCGGCAAGCATTAGGCGCACCGTGCGCGTGAAGATATCGGTAAATGAGCCCGAGACCATGCCCAAAGGCCATATGTCGGCTGGATTACTCAATCGATGCCAACCGATATGCGAGTTTTCCAATGCCTCTCGAATCGATTCGGGAAACGGGGCAAGTTCCCAGGCCGTAGTCTTCGCAGGCGTCCGCCGTCATGATGCCTAACGCCCCACTTGCCGTCACCACGGCCAGTTTTGGTCCTGACATGGAACGGAAATGCAGAAACGCCTGGCAGACTGCGCGCAGTTCAATGATATTCCTCACGCGAATCATGCCGGCCCGGGCGCAAGCGGCGTCAAACGCAGCATCTTCGCCCACCATGGAGCCCGTATGGGACAGTGCGGCCTTGGCCCCGGCTGCGCTGCGGCCGGTTTTAAGAACGATGACCTGTTTGTGTCTGGCCACTCGGCTGACCGTGTGCAAAAATTCACGGCCCCGTCGCATCCCTTCAACATGCAGCACAATGATTTGGGTTTGTGGATCGTGTTCAAGATATTCCAACACATCCACGAAATCCACATCGCTGGTATTGCCGATATCGATCCCCTTGCCAAGTCGCCCTGTGAAAGACTCCAAACCAACCTGGAAGACCCCCGACTGCACTACAATGGTGAGTGGCGGGGGCAAGGGATCGCGAGGAATATCTATAAAGGCGGTGCTGAAACCATTGAAGGCATTGACGATACCCAAGGTATTGGGTCCCACCACCCGCACCTTCCCTGCCTGCGCCAGGGCCTGCAATTCTGTCTGGAGCAGCCGGCCGCGCTGGTCGGCGTCGGCAAATCCCTGGCTGATCACGATCACATGCCGAATGCCGTGTTCAACGCAGGCGGCAAAAACCGGCAGAACATTTTCTCGGCCTACGGAGATGACCGCCAGATCCGGCGCCTCCGGAAGGTCACCGACTTGAGAATAGGTCCTATGGCCGAGGATTTCGGCAACTTTGGGATTGACCACATAAATCCGCCCCTGATACCCGTAGCGCAGCATCATCTCCAGGTTGTTGTATGCGCCCGCGCCGCTCGCGCGGGTTACTCCAACCAGGACCACCGAACGGGGCTCGAAAAAATGTTGCATCGGGAAACTCCTCTGCGAATATGCTGCGTTTCCCGGGACAGGAAACGGATCGCTCGTTCAGGGCGCCATGCCGGACTGCCAGGCGCTCCTGTCCATCGCCTGTTTCAATGACGTGAGCAGCATCGCCGTGGATGTGGAGGGTTTTGTCTTTCTATCAGAGCATCAAGTCCCTGCTATGTGTTCATCGTAAAGGGCCAGGTGCTTTTTGAGCATCTCAGGGATAGGCAGGTTGTAGGGGCAGCGCTCCATGCACTCCCCACATTCCGTACAATTCCTGACGGATTCCATTGTCTTTGCCGCGAACCCCGCTGCCTTAGGGCCGGACATCCTGTGAGCAATTATCGGGTAGTTCATCGCCGGTGTGATCATAACCCCCTGTTCACAGGGTTGGCAGTACTCGCACCGGCGGCAAAAATGCTGCCCCAACTCCGTCCGGAAGCTTTCCATAGCAGCCAGGTCTTCGGGGAAGACCGCGTTTTCAGTTTCGTAAACGGCCACAATTTGATCGACCTGCTCTACGGCGTCGAACCCCGGCAGAGGGATTACGTCGGGGAACTGGCGAAGGAACTTGAAACAGAGCTCTCCGTTGTCCAAGGCCCCCCCGCCGAAAGGTTTCATGGCCAGAATGCCCATTTCCTCCTGCCGGGCAGCCGGATGGAGTTCTTCGGCGGGTGCGGACTCTATAAAGTTGAAAGGAAATTGGACGGTGCTGAAAAGTCCGGTCTTGACCAGCTTTATGGCCATCTCGATGCCGTGGGAAGTCACACCGATGCGCCTGATCTTGCCGGCCTGCTTTGCCCGGAAGATTGCCTCCAGCGCCCCGTCCGGTCCGGTTATCGCCTGATAATCGGACTCGAGCGAGAGTTGATGTATCTGAAAAAGATCGATGTAATCGGTCCGCATGCGCCGCAGGCTTAAATCGATATCTGCCTCGGCGCCCGCGAGGTTGCGCTTCAGCGTCTTAGAGGCAAGAATCAGACGGCTTCGGAGTCCTTCGAAAGCCTGCCCGATTTTCTCCTCGCTGTCGAGGTACATATTAGCCGTGTCGAACAGGGTTATCCCCCTGTCATAAGCCCGCCTGAGAACCGTCACTGCCTCGGCGGTGGATAGACGGATGATGGGAATGCATCCAAAACCCACCTCGGAGACTTCGAGCCCTGTTTTCCCAAGTTTGACATATCGCATTGCCTGCTGCCTCCCTTCATCACTGGAGGACCTTGCCTGAAGTAACCGGACTCTCCGGGCGCCGCCCTCGATGTTTTGTCCTTTATTCTCGATCTTACGCTGATAGTGTGGGCCTCGTCAACTTGCTATGTGTCAATGATTCGGGCCTGTTCTCTTTTCGCAAAACCGCCTTTGGCGAAAAGCTTTTCCATTTGGGGATAGAATGGAGTGGGCGAAACCAAATCGATTGTGCAGTTCAAGACGCCAGCGGGGGCCTTGCCCAACAATGCCGCTGCCTGAAGTGTCCCGAATCCGTCAATGCAGGTGGGAAACCGGTAAAAGACTTGGGGTTTTTGTGGGACCGTCTTTTACTCGAGAGCTTTGTTGGCTGTAGCCCGGAGACCGGCGTTTTACGTGTGTGAGAAATCATATCGAATCTAAATTAATTACAGTTGGTTTGCCGCTGCCCACGCAAACAGGGCGTAAACTCAGGCTAGCAGTTAGTTTCCCTGTAGATCTCCGGCTGGAAGCGCTTTGAGTCGGACGGCGAGCCGTTTAACAACTTCACTTCGAGCGCTGAATGCCGATGGAAGACCACGTTCAGGCAGCCGTACTCCTGACCGATTCCAAAAAGATCTTCCAGAGAGCGGCCAAGGGCCTGAGACAAAATGATGCGATTGACGCCTGCGTGTCCCACAATGAGGACGTTTCCCCGTGTGGAGGCCAAAATTTCATAGAAGGCCGGAATGACTCGCAAAGCGCAGTCGAGAAAGCTTTCTCCTTCCGGGGGGCGAAAGTGGACGATATCCTGGCCCCTTGCATGGAATTCTTCAGGGCGCCGCTTTCGTACTTCATCAAAGCTCAGGCCTTCCCATCGGCCCAGCGAGATCTCACGGAGGTCGAGCCTTGGAATGCATGAGACATGATGCGGTTTGGCGATGATTTGCGCAGTGTCGACGGACCGTTTCAAATCACTGCAGAATACTGCAGACAGAGGCATGTCCTGTAAGGCTTCCGACAAGCGTTCGGCCTGCACGAAACCTTCTCCATTCAACGGGAGGTCCAACTGCCCGATGAAGCGTTTTGGATCGACCGGAGACTGAACAGCTCCGTGTCTCACCAGATAGATCGCCCTTCGGCCGCCCATGGACGCGGCCGTTATGCTCCCTTCGCAGCGGCGAATCATGTTGTCCACGGGGCGCCCAAGGAAGGCTTCGATGCGCTTGCCGATGTTTTGCGCCTCCTCAAACCGCCTTATGATCTTTTTTAGGATGTCGGGCCGATCGGCATAACGGCTTATAGATCTCTTGAAACGCTCCTCCAGGGAGACAAGCCGGTCTTCCTCAACGCATTTGTCGGCAAGGTAGATTAGGTCAGTCTCATCCACGGATGGACCGTGCGACTGAATATCCATGTGTTTAGCCACAACGGCTCCAACACGCGGATAGCCCATCTGGGCGATAAGCTTCGATCCAGCCCCGGCATGGTCCGGCTGTCCCCTGGCAATATCGTGGAGCCTGCCGGCTGCAAGGATCAAAGGAAGGTCCAGCGAGAGTCCGGCGCAATTCAAAAGCACGGCGAGCATCCGTGCAAGTTCGGCCACCACCCTGGAATGGGCGATCACCTGCCCGGAAACTTTGAACCGGGAGAACACAGCCTCGCATTCTGCCTCCGTTGGAATACTCTCTCTTGACCAGCGCTCCACCAGTATTCGGTAATCCGACGGAGTGTCGCAGTCCAGGAGAATGTTTTCGTCCGGGACGTCCACATCGATGGTGTTGGGTTCATAGCGGCCGAGGAAAGCGTGCAGTCCTCCGGGGTGGTCAGGTGAGAGATTTTCTTTGAGATAAGTGGCCGGGATGAGCGGAGGATGGCCTCGTTGCCCGTCGAATCGCGGGTAGATAATCTTTGGATCGTCCCGATTGTAAACGCCGAGGAGCGCACGGATCGTTTCAGAGTTAACCAGCGGACTATCGCAGGGAAGAAGGAAGAAGGCGTCCACGTTGGGTTCAAAACTTTTGATCCCCGCCAGCACGGAGGAAAACATCCCACGGCCGTGTTCCGCGTTGAATATCCATTTGACGCCCAAAAGCTCCAGAACGGGCCTAAGTTCATCGGCCTTGTGTCCAACGACCACCCTCACGTCCGCAATCCCTGCCCTGAGAAATCGCGTGACGGCTTCCTCGATCAGGGTGGAAGTTCCAAGGGGCGCCAGAGGCTTGAAGCTTCCCATCCTGGAGGAATAGCCTGCGGCAAGGACCAGCGAAACGATTCGAGCGGTCTTTCCCATCAGCTTTTCCCGGCTCTGGCCTGAATCAGTTCGGCCACAATGCTGATCGCAATCTCCTCCGGTGTCTCAGCTCCGATGTCCAACCCGATGGGGGCATGGACCCGGGCGAAATCCCCAGCGGTAAAGCCTTCTTTTGTGAGAACCTCATAAGTAGCGCCCCGTTTTGTTCTACTGCCGATCATGCCGATATATCGCGCTCGGGTTCTTAACGCCTGACCAAGAACCGTTTTGTCGTGGAGGTGTCCGCGGGTCACAATGACAAGATAGCTCTCCTCATCGATATCCAGGTCCTTCATGGCTTCGTCGAAGGATCTCAGCACCTCGATCCGATCGGCGGAACTGAGGATCTCTCTGTTGGCGAATTCTTCCCGGTCATCGAGGACCACTGTGCGAAAACCGGCAAACTTCGTCAACTGGGCAAGCTTCTGACCTATATGCCCTGCCCCGAAAATATAAGCGGAACCCTCCGAGCAGAGGGGTTCCACAAAGAACCGCTCCCCTTGAAACTCGAAGACCCTGGGCTGCGTTGAACTTGCTTCCAGGAGGAATTCCTTTGCGGGTGGCAGCCCCTGGCCCTCAAGAGAAGCACCGCCATCTCTAAAGACCCAGGCTGCCGGCGCCCCCTCGCCGGCTTCACCATCAGGAAGTTTCATTATCAGCCACGCCCGCTTTCCTGAACTCAGGGCCGACAGAAGCTCCTCATAGTGCTTCAGCCGCGCAGGATGGGAGGCGTCTTCGAAATGAAGGAGAAAGTCCACGTTTCCTCCACAGATCATCCCGATGGGAGCGGGGCCTTCGCGGTTGGGGGTAAACGATCTCACCAGGGTCTTGCGGGAGGTGAAAACCCCTTTGGCCAGTTTCTGAACAGTAGCTTCCAGAATGCCCCCTCCGATGGCGCCTATAATTGTGCCGTCTGACCGGATGATCATCCGCGATCCCACGTCCCGCGGAGCCGACCCGCACCGGCTGAGAATCGTCGCCAGGACAAAGCTTTCTCCCTCCTTCAACAGTTTCCCGATGCTTTCCAAAATATTCATTATACAACTCCTGAATTCCTCTTGTCAGTTATTGTTCGTTTGACGCTGCCGTTCAACTTGCTGGGGTTTCCCTCTCGAACCGTAACGCGGACTTTGAGTCTTGCCTCTCGTATGCTCGAACGTAGAACGGGAATACCCTTCAAAGCACGGTGAATGCTCTCGGTTTCGTGCTTGCCGCTTCCCTCCGGAAAGGTTGCTCTGATTTCCAGGTGGTTCAGATCCTCTTCCCAGGTAAGTTCGGCCGAAAAATCGATGAGGTTGCAAATCGGGAAAAGGGCTTCATCCAGATCCTCTATGGTGAGCACGATTCCCGGCTCCAAGTCCATCCGGCCGGCGATGCGGCCTCTTACCGGCGCCATCGTCTTCAACACGGTCCCGCAAGGGCATTGCTCCGGGAGAAACCGGCTCAAGTCACCTGTGCGATAGCGGATCAGGGGCATGCCAAGGCGGGTCAAGGTGGTAAAGACCACTTCTCCCGCCTCGCCTTCTTCCAAAGATGCGCCCGTCTTTGGATCGACGACTTCAAAAAGCAGGTCCGCCTCTCGCATGTGATAACCTTGTCTTGCTTCACAATCAACGCCACCGCCAAACCCCATCTCCGTCATGCCGTAATGGGTGTAAATCTCACAGCCCCAGATCAAGTGAAGTTCTTTCTTTATAGAATCCGGAACATAGTCAGTGCTCAGCAAAACGCTTCGAGGGGCCGCCCTTCCCCTGCTTTGCCTGGCGAGGGCAAGGACCTGCACCGGAATGCCGACCAGAGCATCGAAGCCTTCCATGACCATAACCTCCAACGCCTGGGCATAATCCTGAACCGGCCCATAGACCACCGAGGAGGCGCCGAGACGTTGGAGTCCCGCCGCCAGCAAATCTCCCACGCTGCCGGGACGCTCGCCGGGCAACAGAATCAGCACACGCTCGCCGGGGCCTACCAGAGTGGACATCCCCCTGTGGAAGAAATCAACCGTAAGCTCCTGGTCCTCCCTGGTGAAATAGATTCGCTTGGGCAGGCCTGTTGTCCCTGAGGTATGGAGCGTCACCACCCGATTGATTTCGCTTTGAGAAACACAAAGGAAGTGCAGAGGGTTTTGTCTGATGTCCTCAGCAGTAGTGAAAGGAATGCGGCAAAACTCTTGCCGGCCGCTTAACGCCCTTTCGCTCAGGCCGGCAAGACGCCTTCTGTAGAAGGAGCTTTTTGCCCTCGCCCAGGCAAGCGTCTCTTGCAGCATTAGCCTCTGGTGGTGTTCAATTCTCTCTCTGGTGAGGGGGTCCTTGCCCTTGCCTATTTTGTCCGAAACCCAGCTTTCCAGCGGAGTCCTCTTCATGGCGATTTCCCAGGGGAGAATTCGCGCGTTCTTCTTTCGACGGCAAAGAGATTTTGAGAACCCTTTCGATAAAAGGATCGCCCCGTGCTGTCAGTCAGATTGTAAGCACAAAAGGGGATGAGCCTGCCATCGGGATGCAGGACGTGGAGGTGACACTCTTTGAGACGCTCCAGATCAAGGTTCCAGGCATCTTGAAAGGCCATGCCGGAAAGGTGGAAGGAATGCGTTCGAATACGCTCCAGGAAAAAATCCCAGCCTCCAAGGCTGGGCCCTTTCTCCAGCGAGCAACAGGAGCTTCCGGGAGACGTCCAGAACCGCTTCTGAAACTGCTGAGCCCTAAAAACCGCCCCCGGACCTCCATCTTCACCCCGGCAGCAGGCGTTCCCAGAGTTGCGCCCAGTCCAGGGCTTGAGTTCCCCTCCCGGCATGAGCGCGAAATTCCCATGAAATGAGCAGTAACCGTGCTCCGCCCCGGACGGTTGGAAATGCTCCGTTTTGACCATCCCATCCGTCTGTTTCTCGATTTCGGTTATGATCTCGGGAATGGTGATCCGGTGCTTATCCCGGGACAGACCGTTGCGCCTGCCAAAATAACTCACCGGCTGGAAGTGTACTCCCCGAACCGTTGGCAGCCGGGTCCTGGCGAATTCGATGATTGGGCCAATCTGGTGGATATTGATGCCGGGAACCAAAGTCGGCGTCAGGATCACCCCCAGCTCGTGTTCCCTGCAATTTTGGACCGCGAGTTCCTTTTCACGGAAAAGCGGCCGGCCCCTCAGTTTTTCGTAAATTTCATCATCGAGACCGTCGAACTGCAGGAAGATGCACGATAGCCCGGCTTCTTTGAGCCGCTTGACGTAGTCCGGCTCTCTGGCCAGGCGCAGCCCGTTGGTGTTGAGCTGGATAAAGTCAAACCCCATGGAGCGCCCAAGAGAGATAATGTCGGCCAGGTCATCCCGCACCGTTGGCTCCCCGCCCGAAAGCTGCACATTGTAAGGGCCTCCGGCGGCCAGAAGGGCCTCGTACATCCCTTGAATCCCGCGGAAATCCGGGTCATCGTCGTTGGCATTGCCGGAATCGGCAAAACAAACGTTACACTTCAGATCACACCGCTGGGTCACCTCAATTAAGGTGCAACAGGTCTGCTGGCGATGTTCGGGGCAAAGGCCACAATCCCAGGGACAGCCTCGTTCCACTGTGGTCAGGGGGGCCCGGGGGTAAACGGGGCGCTTCGGCCTGTTCCATGAAGCATGCGAAGGCTCTCCCCGCCAGATCACAGCCTCGAAGGGACCATGCTCGGGGCATCTTTTCTTGAGCACGACCTGCTCACCCTCAGCGACTCTCTGGGCTGGTATGCGAGCAAAGCATTCCGGGCAAATGCTCTCTGTTTGGGAAAGTACGATCTCACCTGCCATTATTTTCCACCGGAAAGCTCAAAGCCATATTCGCTCAACAAGGTCTTCACTTTCTCGTAGCTTCCGAGCACCATATTTGGGCATCTCGACTTACGGTTCCCGGGATCGTCCCCCAGAATGATTTCACAACGAATCCCTCCATAGAGCTTGCCATATTCTTCGGAAAACCAGTCCACCAGCTCGCTGATCATGAGGTTCAACTTTTCGTCTTCCTGCTCCTCGGGAGTCCCTCTACCGGCGTACAAACCCAGCAGACAGGCCCCACCCGTGAGAGCGCCGCAGGTATCCCCGGTGAAACCCAACCCTCCCGCCAGGCCGGACATGGCCCGAATCAAGTCCGGGTTGATTTTACCCTGAGCATCAAGACCCATAAAGAGCAAGATCTGGCTGCAATAAAATCCCTGCATGGCGAGTTCGATCATTCGAACGGTGTCGCTTGTCACGAGTAAAACTCCTCATTCTGTCTATGGTTCAAGCGCACCTGGCGCTTGCAGACTTTTCAGCGACGGCCAGGAAATATCCGAGCCTGGCGCGGGAGACCGCCTGTTCGATTCTAAACCCGTCCGGAGGATCGGCGTCCGTGAGTGAGCACCGTAAGGACTGCGCCGATCCCTGGGAAAGGATGAGTTGAGCGACAAAATGTTTCAACGCAGGAGAATGGTCCTCCCATGCAAGAACGACAAATCCGCCATTCCTGAGCTTGCCCATGATCTCATCGTGTGACAGCGCTCCTTTGAGGCAGGAGTGCAGGGACAACGCCCGAAGCTCCGGAATCGCTCCCACATTCCTTACATAGATGTCGCTTAGGATCAGCTTGCCCCCGCGCCTTAGAACACGCCGGCATTCCCGGAGAACGGCATCCGGGTCCCTGGTGAGCGACAGGCTGCATTCCGCGAGAACGCCGTCCCATTCGCCGTCGAAGAAGGGCAAACTCTCTCCGTCTGATCGAACCAGGGGCAGCAGAGGGTTTTGTGCGCGCCCGTGCGCGAGCATCGGAAACGAGGGGTCAACCCCGGCCGCAAGAAACCCGTGCTCCCCGATCAGGCATTCCACCGTGGCCCCTGTCCCGCACCCCACGTCCAGAAGTCGGGAGCCTGGAGGAAACGCGCACAGGGAAAGCGCCCGCTCCGTCAGAGCCATCCCGCCCGGACGGATGAAGCCGCCATTAACCCCGCCCGCGGCGATTCGCTTATAAACCCTGCACTTGCCGGCATCGGGCATATAAACCCTTCCCCACAACGCCCCTACTTGTCTTCGAGGAGCTTTTCGACTTCAAACATCTTGCCGAGCGCAAGGTCTTCTTCGATATACACCTGGCCGCATCCGGGGCATCTCGGCAGGTCAACGGGAAACGCATTTCCCATGTAGGAGATTGCAACCTTTCCCATCTCCAGCGGGAGATTGCATTTTAGGCACAACCAAACCTTTTCCTTGGCGCGATCTTCCTGCAGAGTCACGGCTTCACATCCTCGACGATTTCCATACGGTGGCTGTAGGCGTTGTGAATGACGAACGCATCCCCTGAGGGGGAGTATTCCACCCAGTAAGTGACGCTTGCCGGTTTGAAGTGGGCTATGAAACGATCTGTATCCCGGTCAAGGAGCTTGTTCCCCGTTCTTTCGGCAGCGGCGATCACCTGCTGCAAGTCTTCAACGAGGATCAACCGGTCCTCCATGAGTTGTTGAACAGCATCGGATATCTTCAGCCGGATGGTTTCGTAGCCTTGCGCCTCGGCCGTGGTTTCCCCCCACCACTCCCTGAGCATCGCGTTCTTTAACCGGACCCGGTTTTCATGCCGCTGCGAATAGACGGGACCTTTGCGCAGGGCGGCTTCATCCATGGGGGTCCCGAAGATGAGATCCAAAAGGTGGAGGGTGCGCTTGCCTGCAAAGGCAAAATAATCCCGGCACATGGCGCAATAGGTCAGGTAATCTCGCGGGCTCTCTTCGATGCGTCGTCGGATGTGGCGCCTTGCAAGATCCGGGTTGGCGAAAAACATAAGTCCGCCATAGCCGCAACATTCCGTTTTGTCGCGACTCAGAGGCAATTCCTCGATCTCATAGCCGAGGCGGCGCAGGATGTTGCGCACGCTCTCCTGCATGGCGCTCTCATGCCGGGCGGTGCAGGCGTCGTGCACTGCGATGACTTCGCGCTTCGCCACATTTACGCTTGCAGGAAGTCCAAGGCTGTCCAGCATTTCCCAAAGCGAAATGATCGGGACATCTGGGAAATGGGTCTTGAAGATTTCGTAGCAGGTCGAGCAGGCAAGAATCAGTTGTGGACTCCCCATCTCCCGCCACAAGGCCAGGAAATCCTCCCCGGTGGATTGAAAAAGCTCGGCCCGGCCCGACCAGTCCGCCGGAGCGCCGCAGCACCGGGACACGAAGCCGACTCCGCCGGAGAGCTTCTGAGTTAGCAGCGTGTAAGCGCTCTTCACGTGCTCCGGGGACGACGCGGCAAGCTGGCACCCTGGAAAAAAGAGGAAACGGGTTTGATCCGTTCCCGGCTGCCGGCGTGCGAAAGCGCATTTCTCACCGTTGCTGAACAGCATGTCCCTCAAGGGAAAGTCGTGAGCGGACGGCGGCATCTTCCCAGTATTCACCATGATTTCCCGGGCTTTCATGCAGACCAGACCCATGTGCAGGTCCTCCGGGCAGACCTCCTTGCAGAGCCCGCAAAGGCTGCACGAGTTGATAAGCTTGTTCGCCTCGCGGAGCCCCATTACAATAGAAAGGTTGTTGTAGATTTGGCGTACGTACTTCTTGGGGTAGGCGCGAAAACTGTTGAGATATTCACAGACCTTGACGCACTCAAGGCATTCGCACTGCATGCATCGTTTGGCTTCCATGATGGCCTCATCGGCAGTGTAGCCAAGGTCGGGATGTTTCTTCCGCACTGCTGGAAGCGGTTCTATCCCTTCAGTTCGGGTGTAGAGACGGGTTTCATACGCTCCTTCCTTGAAGCGAGCGGCGGTCAGGGAGACCTTCTGCAGGAACCGGTCGATGGAGATTGCCGCAATCCGGCCGTCTGAAATGGAGCTGATCGGCGACCTTTCGCCCACAGCCCGGCGGAGACCGCCTCCTGCAAAGACACCTTCCCGGCCGGCGGCAAGAGTTGCCGAATCGACTGCTATCCGGCCTCCGGCGTCAGTCGCAAGACCGAAAACATCCGAAAACTCTCCGCCGGTAGCAACGTAAACGGCGTCAAAATCTTCGGAAATGGCATCGAAAGAGATATCTTTCCCCGCGTTAGTGTTCAATCGAATTTCGACCCCTACCATCTCCAGGACTTGCAAGTCCCTTGCGATAATGTCTCTCGGGAGTTTCTCTTCGGGGAAACGCCACAGGCTGCCTCCCAAATGCCGCCCTTTCTCGAAGACCACCACCGCATAGCCTTTTTTTGCCAAGTCGAAAGCGGCGGTCAGGCCGCTCAATCCGCCTCCCAGAACGGCAACGCGTTTGTCTCTTTTGGGAAAAACGGCGATTTTTTCAGGGAGTTCGACCGCGCAGTCTAGACACGCCTTTTCGATGGCTGCAACAGCCAGGGGTTCCCCGGCCTCCTTCCGTTTGCACACCGATCGGCAGGGCTGATCGCAGACCCGGCTGACGATCCCTGGAAAGGGGACCGTCTTCCTGAAAATTTTTGCCGCCCCCGTGAAGTTCCCACGGGCCGTTTCGGCCATCATGGCCCGTACGTCCACATGGACGGGGCAGGCGGCGGCGCAGTTCGGGGGTTGCTCCTGAATGCACCGGTCTTCCAGCTTGATCAGTTCGTCCTTTTCCATGGTTCCGAAGAACTTCCTTCCCCTGAACGCCATGCGCCGAAGACTATAACGGCATGAAGTGAATCGTCAAAGGTTCAAAATAGCTAAAAGCTCCCTCCCGCCCTTCTTGAGGGCGGTAGGGAGCCAGGGTTAAACGGTTTCAGAGTGGAGGATCACCTCCATGCCTTTTTCAGTGTGCGGCCTTGGCTTCAAGACCGGCCTTCACCTTCTCCGGCAGGGCCGGGAGCCGGGTGATGCGCACGCCGCATGCATTGTAGATGGCGTTGACAATGGAGGTGTGGGGCGAAGTCAGGGGGAGTTCTCCCACACCGGCCGCTCCGAAGGGACCGTTGACGCGTGGTGTTTCCACGTAGAGGATATTGAAGTTATCGGGGATATCCTTGGCGTACGGGATGCCGCAGGAAAGCAGGGAGCTATGCTTTTTGAGATCCTCGAAATCCTCCGAGAGCGCGAGTCCGATGCCCTGGGCCACGCCGCCGTATATCTGCCCGTCCACCACGAGCTTGTTGTTGATCTTGCCAACGTCGGCCACCAGCGTAAACCCCTCGACTTTCACCTTGCCGGTCTTTACATCCACTGCGACTTCACTCATGAAAACGCCGTACATGTAGATAGCGAAAGGCTTGCCCTGCGCATTTTCGTCGCAGGCCGCGTTCATTGAGGCGACCCACTTGCCGGCATAGCGAACGGGGATCTTTTCCGCTGCCATCTCATCATAAGTGCGGTAGCCGCCGCCCGGTTTTTTCATGGCTGCAAGAAGCAGCTCACAACCGTTCTTGATGGCGTTGCCGGTCACAACCTGCTGGCGGCTGCCGCCTGAGGGGCCGCTGTTGGGAGTGATGGCCGTATCGTTCATAACCAGCTTGATTTTCTCGGGAGCGATCCCCATCGGGCGCAGTGCTTCGTGCGCCGTGCCCAGGCACCCCATGTCGGCACCCTGGCCGTGGTCTTCCCAGCTTGAAAACACCGTGACGCCCTCCCTGGTGAGCTCAATGGCAACCCTCGAAGCATCAGGTCCATCGATACCGCAGCCATAGATGCCGATCGACACACCCACACCCTTCTTGACTTCGGCCGTGGATTCGGCCTTGGCCTTTTCTTTTGCTTTTTGGTAGAGCGGACGCAACTTGTCAATCATTTCCTTGAAGCTGTAAACCTCCGGCTCCTGGCCCGTCGGTGTGGTGTCGCCGGGGTGGTAGACGTTCAAGGCGCGCAGCTCCAACGGGTCCATGCCGATCTTTTCAGCCAGTTCGTCCATGAGCACCTCACTGGCGAGGAAGCTCTGAGGAGAACCGAAAGAACGGAAGGCGGAGCCCCATGCATGGTTGGTGCACACTGTGCGGCCCCGGCCCCGGATGCTGGGAATGCCGTAGCCCGCGCCTATGAACTGTGCTCCGCGCAAGGTGAGAAGATCGCCGAACTCGGAGTATGGTCCATGGTCCACCAGCCAATCGGATTCCATGGCAATGATTTTACCGTTCTTGTCCGCGCCGTACTTGAGCTTAATGAAAAAGGGCGAGCGCTTGCCGGTATAGCTTATGTGCTGATGGTAGTCGTATCTGAGGAAAACCGGACGGCCGGTCGCCATGGCGGCGGCCCCGACCAAAGCTTCCATGGTGGGGCTGAACTTGTAGCCGAATGTGCCCCCGGCAGGGTTCTGCACAAGGCGCAGCTTGTCCGGCTCGATGCCCAGGCCCGGCGCGATCATGGCGTGGTGCAGAAAGATGGCTATGCTCTTCGATTGAATGGTGAGCCGTCCTTCGTCATCGAAATAGGCAAAACCTGCGTCGGGCTCCATGGTCAGATGGGGCTGCCTCTGGAGGTAGAACTCGTCTTCTACAACGTAGGCGGCCGAATCCATGAGCGGTTTTGTCTCGTCGCCCTTTGCGATCTTCTGCTCGTAGTAGACGTTGGGGGTCCCGGGATGGATCTCGATGGCGTCATCGGCCATGGCCGCCGGAGCACTCATGTAGGCGGGCAGTTCCTCCAGTTTGACGTTGACTTTTTCGGCCGCCGCTCTCGCGTTCTCTACCGTGTCGGCGCAGACGATGGCGATGGCGTCGCCGAACTGGAATACCTTCGTGTCGCAGAGAATGGGCCTGTCCCAGCCGTCGCCCTTGTTCGTAGGGAAGGTGATGAGGCCCGTGATGCGGTTCTTGCCCTTTACGTCCTTGTGGGTCACCACCTTGTAGACGCCGGGCATCTTTTCTGCTTCCGAGGTGTCGATGGAGACGATGTTGGCATGGGAAACCTTCGCCTGCGCCAGGGCAAGCTGCAGTGTATCCGGCGGAAGCTTTAGCCCCAGGTCCGCGCCGTAGTCGCAGGTTCCGGTCACCTTGGCCAGAGCGCTCGGGCGCGGGTATTTTCCGCCCCAGATCCTTCCGTCGGCTGGGAGCTTGTAGGCCAGTTGCTCCCTGGTGATCTCGCCGCGCAGGACCCGCGCCGCATCCATCACCGCGTCGACCAGGGGCTTGTAGCCCGTGCAACGGCATGCGTTGCGGTGGTTCTGAAACCAGTCGCGCACGTCTTCACGGGTGGGCTTGGAATTTTTATCCAGCAGAGCCTTGGCGGAAACGATGAAGCCGGGGCTGCAGAAGCCGCACTGTGCTCCGCCGTGAACCATCCAGGACACCTGAAGGGGGTGAAGGTTATCAGGCGTGCCGATGCCTTCGATAGTGGTGATTTCAGCGCCTTCCTCGACCTTGTTCATCTTGGTGACGCATGAACGCACCACTTTTCCGTCCATGATGACCGAGCAGCAACCACACTGGGCCATGCCGCAGCCGACCTTGGTTCCCGTCAGGCCGAGCTGGGCGCGAAGCACGTCCGCCAGCGAGGCTTCGGGATTTGCAAGAATCGTCCGTGGTATCTTGTTGATATTAAGGATCTTTTTCTCCATTCCCTGTTGCTCCTTTCTCCTGATCTGAGGTGAACGACAAGCAACCGTTCAGGCGCCCTTGACGAATCCGCAGTCCGGGTACCTGCACTCACTGCAATGGACGCACAGTCCTCCGTGCGCCAATCTGATAATATCCTTCTTCGTGATCTCTTCACCGGCAAGCAGCCTGGGGAGAATCACGTCAAAGATGCTCGTCTTGTGGTGCATGACGCACCCCGGAAGACCAAGAATAGGAACGTTCCCAAGATAGGCCAGCATGAACATGGCGCCGGGAAGAACCGGAGCGCCGTAGGTAACTACCCGCGCGCCGCAATCCCGGATGGCCGCCGGAGTGACGTCATCGGGGTCCACCGACATCCCGCCCGTGACAATGATCATCTCGGCGCCATGGTTCAAAAACGCCTGGATTTCCCCGACGATCCGCCTCTTGTCGTCGGATGCCAGGGTCTGCCCAAGCACGCGGCACCCCAATTCACCGAGTTTTTTACGCACGACGGGACCGAATTGGTCTTTGATACGGCCGTGGAAAACCTCGCTCCCGGTCGTAATGATTCCGACGTTGAAACTCCTGAACGGCAGGACTTCGATAAGAGGTTGATGTTGAGAGCAGATACGCTCGACCCGTTCGATCTTTTGCTCTTCGATTACCAGAGGAATCACGCGGGTTCCGGCCAGGATTTTCCCTTTGCCAACCCTCTGGTGCGTATGAAGGCTTGCGAAAACAATCTCTTCGGCGTTGATCTCAAAGAGGGCCTCGACGTCGATCTTCAGCAGCCCGTCAACCGTCGCTGTAAGATCTACCTTGCCTTCCTCAGGCGCCGAGAGCGCGATGTTTCTCCCGGCTGCGGCGCGGGCGATCCGGACAGCGGCTTCGTTTTCGTGGAGCAGACCGCTATCGCTTTGGATATCCCAGACATAGATATGCTCCTTTCCCATGTTGAGCAGTTGCTCCACGTCCTCCTCCCGGACGATGTGGCCCTTTCTGAAGGCAGGTCCCTTCATTCGGCCTGGGATAATCTGAGTCACATCATGACAAAGCACCATCCCTATGGCGCTCTGTACCGGCAACATCTTCATATAGCTCTCCTGACTGACTTGCCAAAGGATTGGCAAGGAGGCGTTGTCTCACGAATGAAACAATAAAACGTAAAAAACTCAATCGTCTAAACAGGATTGAATGGCTTCCGTTATCCGCAAACGTTCGGCGGATAACTATTATAACATCTTTGGCTAAGGTATTGTACTGACTAATTAGCGTTAAGTCCACTCCGGCATAACCGTGTGTGGCGCAACCATGTGGAATAACCATGAGAAAAAAAGGCGCCCCAGACTTTTCTTACGGTTAACAAAAAGCGCCACAGGTTTTCCCATCAGGGCGTGCCTGACAGGGGTATTTATATGTTCAATCTTTTACAAATTCCTGTACAGACAATAAATGGACTGATTGACGTCAGGCTTTTGCACGGGTCTTCCTTGACCGGTTGACTCAAAAATATCCCTGGATATTATCGATGAATACTTTGGTGATGCCGGTTTGGTTAGCGATCAATTCCGAAAAGGTAGTTTGGTTGCTTCCCAAAGCGTGTTAAATCATGCATCTTCTAGCTGTATCCCGTTTATGCTCAGTCCGGTCCATTAAGCAAATCGTATTCCGCCACGGCTGAAATTGCCTCTTGTTCAATTCTGAGTGTCGGTAATTTCCAGTCTCATGTCCAGCATGGGAGCATCGACAATCTGCCTGCCGATGTCCAGAATATCGACATCCATTCTCTTCAGCAAGTCTATAGCCTCGAGTTTGATCCCGCCGCCAAAAGCGAGCTTGACTCTACTCCTCAGGCCAAGGCTGCACAGTCTGTCCGATACCGATTCGATGTCGCGCGGATTGCACGAGTCGATGAAAACCACCCCTGCACCGGACATTGCCGCCTCGCACGCCTCCGATGCAATGTCGCCGTATCTTCCCTTAACCTGAATCACTTTTACTATCCCATTCAGATGGGCAACAGCAGCAAGACATTTGCCTACGCCCCCCAGAAGCTCGACATAATTCTTGTCCAGGTAGGCAAACTGGTCTGGCACTATGCGGGGAGACGCACCCCCAGCCTTCACGGATTCACGAACCATATCCTTCAGAGAAGGAGGCATTTTCTTCCATGCACCGCTGACAACCTCGGGCCTGCCTCCAGTTGCATCAACAAACCGGCGTGCGCTGCTGGCAATGCCTGATGGCTTGGCCAGCAGCCCAATAACTGTTTCCTCAGCCATCAATATCTGTTTTGGACTCCCGGCGAATCTGACTACCTCCCCACCATTGTTGATGTAATGACCATCATCGACGATCATCAATAAATCCAGTCCGAGCCTTTCCATTTCCTTCCTGGCGAAAGCTGTTCCAGCAATGATTCCTTCGCCTTCCGCTATTATGGATGCGGTAATTCGCCTGGGTGGGATATTTTTCAGTATCTCTTCCCTTATGTCCGGAACATGACTGTTCACTATTGACCCTTGTTTAAATTATAGCGCGTCACTTCAATCGTATGTTGTCGCCGGATCGATTTCCCTCTGCCTAAGCCACTTCGGCATGATCCCTTCGTCAACCCTCCTGCTGACAATGGGCGCACACTCCACAAAGTACTCGCAACACGATGTTAGGGCTTAGGGTAATGGACTGGACCTAGTCATCGAATCTGTTGGAGTTTCCGAACCAACCCTAACCCTGGCGAACTGATGACATCGCTGGATGGTTGCCGACACGGCTGATACTTGACACTAGGATTCTCCAGGCCTTCACCAGCCAAAAAGGCTCTCCATATCCTCATCTTTTACCAGAAAACCTATATTGTGAGGTGGCGGCAGCTCTTTCTGGAAGACTTCAGGCAGCCGCAAAAGGACGGGAGAATCCCCACCTGCTAAAGCCTATCTTAGCGTCCCTTCTGAAGTGGAATCCCGCATTCTCCGCCAGCCTCGCAGCGGATGGAGTTGACACGAAGGGACGGTTCTCGCTCACAGAAGCCAGATCAATCTACCCAGCCGAAATGATCACCCGGATGAAACTATATCCTGACGATCGCCAGTGTCGGGTACGATTGTAGCCAAAAAGGGACCCGTTGCCCACCCCAAAGGCGGCGGAACGCGAATCAACCCTCCGGCGCCACGCGCTTCAAACCTAGAGACAGCGCCGCTCCTGCAAAGGAAATGGCGCAAGCCAAGAGTAACGGACCAGTAAACGAGTGCGTCAAGTCAGCCAGATATCCGGCTAGGCTGGGCCCCAAAGCCTGACCGATACCAAAGAAGAGGGTGATGAACCCCAGACCCGCGGGCGCGAGCCGTGGGCCCACGTAATCACCTGCCGCGACTGCCATAATAACCGGAATACTCCAGGCTGTAATCCCGAAGACGATAGCTGATACATAGTACCCTGTCCGAGCATGTGCGAGCGCCAAGATTGCGTAGGAGATTCCGAGCACGATGTAGGCAAGAGACGCTCCTTTTGCTCTTCCCAGCTTGTCTGACAGACCTCCCCAGATCACGCCGCAGAAAATGCTCAAGCCTCCCACCATAGCCCACATGCGGCCGACTTCCGCTTGCGTCAGGCCCGCTTCTTTAACCAGGTAGGCCGCGAAAAAGGTCATATAGATGATGTAGGAGAGGCCGTACATGAAGTACACCATGCCCAGGTACCAAACCAGGCCCATGGTGTAGACCTTGCCCCATTCCAGAGCACCAACCGACCCGCCGGAAGTGGTCCCGGGCACAGAACTGGGAGCTGCGCCTACCCGGTGCAAGCCCATCTCTTCCGGCCTGCTCCGTATTAACAGTGCCGCGATTCCGGCGATGACCAGCACTGCACCACCCAAATAGTACCAGGCAAACTGCCATCCCTCGGCGCCATATGCCTTTAGAATAACAGGAACTATCAGACCGGAAATCATCGTGCCGCCACCTATGCCGGCTGAGACGATACCGGTGGCGAAGCCCCTGCGCTCTACCGCGAACCAGGCGGAACCGAGAGCCATGGCAGGAACATACGCTGCGCCATTGCCCAGGCCGGTGAGCAATCTCATGGAAAAAGCGAAGGAAAATGTCTCGGCCAAGCCGGTTAGCACCATGGTGACACCCATGAGCGTCAGTGCCAGAGCAATTACGATACGAGTTCCGATACGCGCAGCGAGAAAGCCCCCCACAATGGCCATGACCAGGTAACCCACAAAATTACCCGTACCCAACAGCCCGAGCTGAGTATAGTTGAAATGCAGCCCGTCTTTCATCGCGGGAAGAATGAGCGTGTAGGACATTCTCCCAAATCCGTGTGCTCCGATGGTGACCAGAAGCCCGGTTAATATCACAACCCATCCGTAATGGATCCTGCTTTTCATCGTATGCAGCCCTCCTTCGCTGAGACGTGTACGTGTGACGCCGTGTGACCGCCGGGTTTACTCAGTGGGAATCGATCACGAATGGCGCTTCACAAAATCTGGTCGGCAATGAAGACGTCAAGCTCCTGTGGAGGCCATACTCCTCCACCCGTTTCCCGGACGATCGCCTGATGTCCCCCTCGGACTGTAAATTCCTCCCTTCATAGATTCTCGGGCTCATATCGGACTCCATTTTCTTGATCTCTCAAGAACAACGAAGTGTTTCATTTATTGAAGCGCGATGTGGGTCAGGGCGCACATTCGGCGCCGCTCACGGTGCCTAGGCCTAACGCTTTGCCTCCGGTTTGAACTGTAATGATTTGTACTCGAGATACTCTTCCAGCCCGATGCGGCCGTTTTCCCTGCCGCTGCCGGACTGTTTGTACCCGCCAAAGGGGGCTCGCACATTAAACGGGCCCCCGTTGATATCGACCTGGCCGGTGCGTATACGGCGCGCCACCCGGACGGCTCGTTTCTCGTCCGTCGACCAAACACTGCCGGCCAGGCCATAAATGGAGTCGTTTGCGATTCGGATCGCGTCTTCCTCGTCTTTATAGGTGATGATCGACAGAACCGGCCCGAAGATCTCCTCTTGCGCCACGGTCGCCCGGGGATCTACGCGGCCCAATACTGTGGGCTTGACATACCAGCCTGTAGGTAGGTCGGCCGGGGCTTCCGCGCCGCCGTAAAGCAGTTCGGCCCCCTCCTCGATTCCCTTGCGAATGTAGTTGCGTACGCGGTCGCGTTGGCTTTTGGAAACGAGGGGACCCAGCTTGACCTTCTCGTTAAACGGATCACCCACGGTGTACTTGGCGGCCTGCTCGACGGCAAGTTGCGCCACCTCTGCATACTTCGACTCGGGCACGAGCATGCGCGTGTGAGCAGCGCAGGTTTGGCCCGAGTTCAAGAGGCAGGCGCTCATGGTCCCTTTGACCGCCGCGGCCAGATCCGCATCCTCCAAAATTACTGAGGCGCTCTTGCCGCCCAGTTCCAACGTGACGCGTTTGACGGTCTGTGCCGCCAGCTCGGAGATGCGCTTTCCGGTGCGAGTGGAGCCGGTAAAGGAGACCAAATCCACCTCAGGGTGGCTGGCGAGCGCTTCGCCCACCACTGAACCATGGCCGGTAACAAGATTGAACACCCCGCCAGGCACGCCGGCAGCATCGATGATCTCTGCAAAGATAAAGGCGTTGACTGGTGTCACTTTGGAAGGCTTGAGCACTACGGTGCAACCCGCGGCCAGAGCTGGCGCAACCTTGCAAGCGATCTGGTGCAGCGGGTAGTTCCNNGCGGCGATCTGGTGCAGCGGGTAGTTCCACGGGGTGATCGCAGCGACAACCCCCGCTGGCTCGCGCAATACGAGAGAATTGCCGATTCGCTCTTCAAACGGGAAGTCCAGCAACACCCCGGCAAATGTTCCGAAGACAGTAACTGGCAAGCCTGCCTGGATTATCGTGGCGAGATTTACCGGCATACCCACTTCCCGGGCTATTATCTGGCCTATCTCCTCAGCACGCTCCTTCAACCCTGCTTGGATCTTCTGCAGGAACGTAGCACGTTCGGAAGCGGGGTGCTCGCGCCAATTTTCTCCGGCAGCACGTGCGGCACGCACAGCCACATCCACATCCTCTGCGTTACCCTCGGGAACCCGCGCCATGATTTCCTCGGTCGAACTGCAAATCACATCGATCATGCCGGTCCCAGAGGACGGCGTCCACTGCCCGTTAATATAAAGCTTGTCACGAACTATCATTGCCAAAAACCTCTGATGGAAGACATAATGCCAGACCGCCTTAGCAGGCTCACTTGCTTGGCGAATACGGGTTGAGAGTACTGTCCTTATTTCGCCCAACGCTCGGACTCTTGGGGCTGCGTACTGGTGCTAGCTCCTGGACCAACGGGAGAGCACCTCGACGCCATTGCCGTAAATGCTTTTGAATACCTTATTATGCCGTTTCCTGCTCCTCGAGGCCCAACTCCTCAGTCATTTGCTGGCATATAATGAACTTCTGGATTTTTCCCGACACCGTCATGGGCAAGGCCTGCACGAATTTGATGTAAAGGGGGATCTTGTAGTAGGCGATCTGGCCTTTGCAAAATTCCCTAATCTCCTTGGGTGTCGCACTGTCAGAGTCCTGCCACCCAACCCGGCATATTCCCCCAGAGAAACTTCGGCGGCTGTGGGGCCTTGCTCCGCGCCCATGTCGATCCGTAGAATTTTCTCCATTAGACGCTTCTCGAGTTTGCAAGGATCGGCAAACCGCTATCCAGGGCGAACGACGCTCAGACAAAACCGTAAAGTGCTCGGAATTCTTCCCGCAACTGGTCTCTGAATTGTGGGGCAGCGATGGCAATGAGCGCCTCCGCGCGCTGGCGAATGTGTTTGCCTTTAAGAAAAGCTACACCGTATTCCGTCACTATGTAGGCGACATCGAACCGCGAGGTGGTCACTGCCTGGCCCCTTTCCAGGGCCGGTACGATGCGGGAAACCGTTCCGTTTACAGCGGTGGCTTTCATGGCGATTATGCTTCGGCCGCCCTTCGACCGGTTTGCCCCGCGCACGAAGTCAACCTGCCCACCTACCCCGCTGAATTGCCTTGCTCCCAGGGTGTCCGCAGCTACCTGGCCCTGGAGGTCCACAGCGATTGCGGCATTGATAGAGACCACGTTGTCGTTCATCGCAATATTGTAAGGATCATTCGTGAAATCTATGGGATGAAATTCCAGGAAAGTATTGTCGTGCAGCCATTCATAAAACGCAGCAGTCCCCATGGCGCAAGACGATACCAGCTTTCTGGGCTTCAGGGTCTTCCGCTTCCCTGTTACTGCCCCTGTTTGCACCAGCTTCATAGTCGCGTCTGTGATCATTTCCGCATGAATGCCCAGGTCGTTTTTCTCTCCGCAGAGCACCAGCGCAGCGTCGGGCATTCCTCCAATTCCCGGCTGGAGGCAGTCGCCATCATTAATGAGACCTGCCACAGTCGTTCCGATTGCCGATTCTACCGGACCGATTTCCGGAAGCTTCAAAGCCAGGAGTGGTTCGTCCGTTTGTACAAAGTAGTCAATATCCGTAACGTGCAGAAAAGTGTCGCCGGCAATTCTGGGCATGTTCGGGTTTACGCTGGCAATCACTTTTTTCGCGTAGAGCGCCTCAGCCTTAGTCGTGTCGATGCATAAACCCATGCAGACGTACCCGAGTTTGTCAGGCGGGGTTACGGTAATCAGCGCCACGTCGGTCGGCATGAGGTCATTCTTGAAGAGGAGCGGCATTTCGTGAAAGAAACAGCACGTGTAGTCTGCCCTTCCCGCTTTCGCCTCCTTCCTGCCTGGAGCGCCAAGGAACAGAGAGTTGTACCTGAACGATTTCGCAAGCTCCGGTCGACAATACTTAGCCCCATAAAAGCAGAGCAGATTGACGAGTTCGACTCCTTCCAGTTCATCCGCGCGGGCCACCATCGCATCAATGAGACAGGGAGGCTCTCCGGCGCCGGTGCCGATAGTGACCCTGTCACCCGACTTGATCACCTTGACCGCTTCGGCGGCCGTCACAGTCCGGTCATTGTAGTAAGCCTTCCAATCCCTCATGACTGCCTTGGAGACAACCCTTACTTTGCTTCCCGACGATAACTCAGCCATAGCCACACCTCAGTTAAGGTTACTGGTTCTACACACGAGGAAACAAGCCTGCCGCAAAGGCGGGACTGTTTCACGGGGGTTTGATCGACCGGCTTCGTCTTAATTCACCGGATTGAGAGCTAATGTCCGTGGAAGTGGGACATTTTTGCTTTCAAAATACCCCTCAAGTTATTCGCCATATTCTCAGCAAGAATGTGTTTGCCCTGTTTTGCCTTAAGTCCATCGGCAAGAACGTCGAGACTCGCTCTGACCTCATCGTTTGGCCCCGGCAGCGCGATGATCAGAGTGTCGCCATAACTACCCACCGCAATTCTAATTCCATCCTTGATGTGCCTGCCGGTCCCGACCTTAAAGTGGCATATGTAAGGAGTGGCGGCGTCGGGGTCCAGGGTTTTTACAGCCTCAACGGTAAGGTCCTTGTCCTCCGCGCCTACTCCTCCGGTGGTGATTATCAAACCATATCCCCGATCGGCAGCCTCCATCAGTTTTGCCGAAATAAGCGCTTGGTCGTCCTTCAAGATCTGACCCCGGCTGACCTTGTAACCTTCCGCTGTCAGACACTCCTCAACGGCCGGCATATTGGTGTCTTCTATTAGATTTTCCGCTACCTCAGACCCGGTGGAAAACACGATGACTCTCTTTGAGATATTCTTTAAAATCTCACTGGCCATTTGCTCTGATTTTCTCAGCGCCTCAGTAGCCGCCTTCTCGTCCATCGCGATCCAGCCAAGCATACCGTCTGAGTGAATGAAAGTATCATCCGAGACCGATACGCCCGGAAGCACACTCAAAGCTTTAAGCAGCAGATCTTCCTTCCCCACTATGCTGTAAGCGTTTACGCAGGAGTTAAGCACATCCAAAATCATTGCACGGTCGCGATAATCCACCACGACCACCTCACCCTTACTCAAACCTAGTATTTTGGCGACTTGTTCGGCTATATCGGTCAGGTTGGCTTTCTTCAAGCTGATGTTTTCGATTTTGATTTCAGTTTTTCTCAGCAAATCAAATTTCGTCATGGCGGATAAATCCCTGCTCTCTGCTTGTGTGACATGTCTTTAACCGGGGCCAAAAAGTTTCGCATCCCAAGGCGCCCCCAGCGCCAACGTGTAAACCCGGCATCGAGGATGCCTGCAGTTTCCGACATAACCCGCGCGAGCTTTTCCAGCATTCGCCGAGGTCGATAGTCGTTGGCGTAAACCTGCCTTACGAGATAGGGCATCAGCCAAACCTCAGGACCTGCCGGCGCCGCTTGATTCACTGACTCGCCAGCAGCACCGGCACGTGTCTCGCAAACAAGGGGTAGAGAGCGATTCCGGGCCATCCCGCACTTATATATTATCGCCAGGAGAGCTGCTCTACGGCCAGGACAACAAAAATCAATTCGAACAGCGGTGCTTTTACCTTCAAGAACCTCTATTAGTGACAGGCCGCAGGAGCGCCGCGCCATGAGTTAGGAATGGCTGTCCAGTTCGCCCGGGTCGATACCCCTCTGCTTCAACCACATGGGCAAGAGCTTTTCTTCCACTTCCCTATTTACTTCGGGTGCTTTTTTCATCAGGAATTCGGCCAGGGAACGGCTGCAGTTAATGTGACCGAAACTCCCATCGAAGATGATCACTTTGTCGGTCCGATACAAGTCCTGGGCTATTTCCATCGCCTTGGGCAAATCCGGCGCAACCCTGGCAGTCTCGGAGATATAGGGGTTGCAATGATCCGCCTGCCACATGGCTGCATGATCTTCACCGGCAATCACCATCGGAGTCTCTTCCAGCCCGAGGTAATTGATGCCCGGCCAGGCCTGATGCAGCACAATGACTTTGCAGGCCGGATTGATCGTCATGGGAACAACCTCTCCTTTTGCATTCTTCTTAAAGCCGCCCAAAACCTTCGCGTTGGTTATATCGAAAAGGTCGTCATGAGCATGCATGAAGACGCCAAAGATGGTCCCGCCTGCATGCAGATAGAACCCCCATCTCCCACCGTCCGCCACGGCAATGGCTTCATCGATCTCGTGAAAAAGCCGCATCATCTTGCCGTACTTCCTTAGGTGGCTGATGGCTATTCTCCTATCAAGGGCCGCAAGGTCCCTGTCCGCGTCCACCTTCAATATTCCATTAGGAGAATGCCTCAAGACGCACGAAAAAGCATATTTCTGTTGAATGTATGGCGAGTAAAAGACCGCAATTGGCAGGTAATTGCAGGAGCGGTTGGCAAAGTTCATGTGATAGCACGACCGGGTTTCAAACCGAACATAGGACATGCCGAACGGCTTGAATGCCCTCTGGATCTGACGGTGGTAATAAATCTCCCTTGGATCGTCGTAATAACAGTGAATAAACCAGTCACCGTCGAATATTTTTTTGATCGCGTAGATCGTTCCGATCTCGGTATCAATGGCCACATCCCGGTCATAAGGACCATATCCGTAGACCTTGCCTTCGAACCGCTTGTCAAGCTCGTAGCGTCTGATGAATTCATCAGATTCCCGGAAGCCTTTATAGGCGCCCACCATCAGGCGAACATCCTTACAGCCGGTCGCGCTCTTGACGTTGTCCTTGACGGCTTCGAGCATGGTGGCATAGACATCGCCTCCCATTATGCTGTAGCCATGTTCGGAACTAAGTATCTTGACAGTATCCCCAGGCTTTATCATCGACATATCGACCCGGGACAGGGCTTCACCGGTGGATTTCGTTACGGCGGAGAGGTCTCCGCCATATTTGTAAATTCGCTCGTTTATGTCGGGGAAAAGATCGCTGACTTCCACCGAAACGATATCATCAAGTATATTTATGGCCCGTTCCTTGGGTTTGGGACCGTAAAACGATTCCATCGGCTCAGGGGGCTGTACTGGCGGATTAAACATGGTGTCCTCCTTATTAGCTGCGTCTCTGTGTCAGCCTTCTCCAGTCCTCACCCACGCAACAGGTGGGGTACGCCTGGTCGATTTGAAGCACCTTCTCCTCGGGAACATCCGCAAGGCCCAGAGTTAGTTTGATCCACCTCCTGTCCGGAGGGTTCTCCAATTCAACTCCGCATGCCTGCAGCACCTGGAATATCCTTGTCATACAGTAGAGGCCGCAGCCGGCGCGAAGACCGGTCATGGCGCAAAGCTCCTCAGGCGTCCTCGCCCCTTTCAAAACCGCCGCAACCGTCTCCTGCGCCGTCGTACGGGTACATCCGCAGATCGCCATATGCGGCAGCAGGCCCGCTTTGCCGCACAATTCCTTTATCCGAGCCTGATCCAGATCGGTCACATCCACGTATCGGAGGACCTCCTCAGGACGGGCGATTCGGTTGATGGCGTTTTCGCTTTTGCATAGATCGATGCAACGCTGACAATCAATGCAGCGATCACCGTCGACTGTAGCGGTTCCTTCCATTACCCTGATGGCGGTCGCCGGACAGATGAACTCGCACAGTTTGCATCCGGTACATAAATCCTCATCTACCTCTGCCATGTACTGTAATCGCATCATAACCAACCCTCCAGTTAGAACCCAGCAGATCAAGAGCGCAAGCCAATCGCTCCGGCCTTGTGGCTGTCACGCCGGTTCCCAGGCCAAATGGAAATCCTCGGGCAGATCTTTCGAGCGCCGGTGGAAAGCAATTGAAGCGCACAAGGGCTTGATCGGCCACTCCTATCTTAACGCACCAGCACTGAACCAAAGGAGCCTCCCTCCCCGAGGGCCACCTCGATGAATAAGGTTTTAAGCCCTCGTTCATATATACGAACAAACGTTTACATGTAATAACAGTGTTGTCAAGTACTTTCTTGGTGCTGCCAGCGGTGAAAAGCCCTGTCACAAGGCCCGCTGCATACATAGCCGAGTCATCGCAGGTTGATGAAAAATACCTCCCAAGCGGCTTCGGAAGCCACCTCCAGGTCGACCAAAAGCGTTTCGGATCTCGCGATGGGCAGCAGAAAATTCAAGATCTTTGGGCTAAGGCGCCGGTTATAACCACATCAGCCGGGGCCGCCAATTTTTCGGTAGCATGGTGGAAAGCAGGTCGCTGTGTTCTTTAGAGAAAAGGAATCGGTTTCCCCGTGCGGTAGGCTAGGGCGCTGCCCACCGCTATGAGTCCTCCAACTTGGTCTGTTGCTTTGACATCGTAATTGATGGTTTTTTCACTCCGGCCTATCTCGCGCGCTTCAGCCCGCAGTTTCGCTCCGGGTTCCGGGCTGCTGATAAAAGAGACACTTAGATTGAGCCCTACGGCAACTGTCCCATCTGTCTGGCAGGCGGCTGCAAAGGCTACATCGATGAGGGTTAAAATCACCCCGCCATGGGCTTTACCATAGATATTGCCCATCAACTCGGGAACATAGACCATTTCTGTTGCCGAGTAGCCCTTTGCCAACTCCACCAGTTGGATTTGCAGGTACTTGGCAAACGGTTCCTTTTCAACAGCCCGAAAAATAGCCTGTTTCAAGGCAGTATCCATCTTGGACCTCCAGTTGCTCGAATTAAACGATATGGCTGGAAACTTATCCATGGGTGTTCCCGCACTCGGCGCCAGACCTGATTCTAGGAGGATGGAATCCGTTGTCAATTTATTTTTCACCTACAGTTGCGTGCAGCATCGAGTTCTGGTCGCATTTTGTACGCAAAGGAGCGAAGACGCGCAGGGGTGCGAAGCATTCCATTCGCGGATCACAGAATGAGCATCGGAAGGGAAAAAGATTTATAAAGCTGTTCTGGTACGTAAACTTTCATTTATGAGTGTGAACAAGCCTCCGCCAACGGTTAACTCCTTCCGATCTGCGCGCTCGGAATATTTGAATGCAACTTGACGTCCATTCCTCGCGAAAGTAGGGATGGGTGTAAAAAATCGACCGGCCCTTTGCCCCTAACTCCGTTAAAGGAGACGGATCTGGCGGTTTACGGACAGTCATATTATGGGTATTATTCTGGATCATTTCGGGAAAGTCTAGGAGCGTGTCGGAATAACGACCTTTAAATTCAACTTAAGAGTTGGAGCGGGCACATTGAGCAAAGGACATATTGCCATAGAATGGCTATGGGTGCTATTTTTCCGACAAGCTCATAGGGTTTGCTCAATGTGCCCGCCACTTTTGTGAACTAAATGGGTTGACAATGATGTACACATATGTAAACATTATTTAGTCCGTTCACTGAGTAGCTTTTACGATATCACCCGCCAGTCATTACGGGGCAGTCTTAAACAAAGTCTTTACCTTCGAGGGCGCCTTCCGTGCATAGGGCCAAAGCAGGAGTATCCTTCTCTTTGGCGGCGCAATATCGATTTTGGAAATGCTTAATCCAATCCAGCGGTTAGTTTGCGGACGGATACCTGCTCGGAGATACAGTCGGTTTGACCTGACGCAGAGAATAGTGTGCAATTCAATTCCGGACTTGACGATAGGCCGATCTTCTTGGACATACTTCTATGGACACAAACGCTTCAGATCTTGTTAAAAGTGCAAGCAGAACGCTACAGGTTTTCGAGGCCTTTTCCGAAGCGGGTCGCGTGCAATCTCTGGCTGAGATTTCACAGGCGCTCAAAATACCACGCTCCAGTTGCCTTGCCCTCCTCCGCACTCTTCTGTCACACGGCTATCTCTATCAGATCGGGGGAAGTGGCTATTATCCGACCAACAAAATGTGTGAGACAGCAGAGGTCATCGCTCGGCACGACCCGCTGATCGAGCGGGTGCGCCCTGTCATGACCATGCTCCGCGATTTGACCCAGGAAACGGTTATTCTCGGCAAGCGCCAGGCAGGACGAGTCATTTACCTGGTGGTCGTTGAATCGGAACAGATGATTCGCTACTCCACACATGCGGGAGAGTTCAAGCCCTTGCACGCTACCGCTTCCGGGAAAGTCCTGCTGGGGTCAATGGGCAGGGAGGAACGGCGCAGGCTTCTCGAACAGCTTTTGATCAAACCTTTCACCAGCCAGACGATCACCGATATCCGAGAGTTGGAAAAAGATTTGCTTAGAGGGTCTGCGCGGGGCTGGCAGCAGGTTGAAGGAGAAAACGTCTCGGACGTGGTCGCCATAGCTGCCCCTGTCGTTCTTAACGGGGAAACTTATGCGCTCGTCGTAACGGGGCCTATTCATCGGATGAAGAAGAACCTCGATCAACACGGCAAGGTGATGATCGTAGCGTGTCGTTGCCTGGAGGCCGGCCTGCCATTGGAAGGCTCGCGCCCGGAGTCCGGATACTGAACGCGTAGACTATGGAGAATTTTCACAATTCCGCTACAGTGAAAAATTCCGAGACGTTGT
>PLSV01000150.1 GCA_003165235.1 Syntrophobacteraceae bacterium | reverse complement strand
TTCATACTGCTTGTGAAGCATCCATGGGGCAGAGCCGGTTGTGAGCCTTTTTTAGAGGGTCTGGTAGATTCTGCATTTATAAAGCATGGGTGGGACTGGATGGGAGCTAAGAGGAGGCGCCAGAAAGCACCTGCAAAATATGATCCTTCATTTTGAACAATTGAGAGTACCCGCCTATCTGCTTGATGTCGAACGGAGTGCCTGAAAGCTTATTCAAGTCAACCTGGAGAGCAATCTCGGGGAGCGCTATCGCTAATTGACGACTGTACTTGCCGCGAACCTCCCAACAAGGCTTCAAAATGTTGTGCGCGAAGGCGCATCTGCCCATATAGATTAGTATCCTGAGCTGCCCGAAGGGATCTTGTGCAGAAGGGTCGTTTTTAATTCCTGCTTGATCCAGAGCAGTGTCAAGGGCAAGGAAGAGAGCGCCCACCGAAAGAAGGATGCAGTTCTCGGCACCAAGACGGATATCATCAATCGTATTGAACTGATCACCCGGCAAGAAAAGCGTGTCCATTGGATCGAGAATGGACTGGGGATTATCGAAATCGACTTTTTCCCTTGGCGGATAGAAATACAGGTAAGAGTCGAGCTTTATCGCCCAACAGAGTTGTAGAGAGGCTTCCTGTACTTGTTCAAATGGGGTCATATCTGCCACCACTCAGGCCGTCCCGACTTCCCTTGCCAGGTCTGAAACGGTCCGCTTGAATTCCAATATGAGAAATCCCTCTGCACCAGCCGTGCGAAACACCTCTATCAGACGGCGAAAGAACCAAAGCTGATCTTGCCTCCCGGCATTGAAGCGATTCCAAAGCGGCTCACCAATCTGACGATAATCTGCGAGGATAGATCGTACATTATCCAGCTTGTCAGCCAAAGCAACACGTAGCTGTTCTGGACTCGCTTTTTCCAAGTGTTTCAGGTATGCCTCTTTCCGCGGTCGCCAGGGCGGTTTGTCACCCCCTTTGTAGTCGGTCGGCGTGTCCGTACAGGCTTCTACAATGGCTAAGACTTTTTCACCGAAACGCTTGGCGATAATTTCCCTGTTGGTTTCCTCGGAATGGTCTTCAAGGGCATCATGAAGCAGCGCAGCGATAGCTTCATCTTCGGTCCCACCGTCCAGTAAAACAAGAGCGCACACGCCGAGCAGGTGGGCCACATAGGGAACGGAACTGCCTTTCCTAATATCGGTCCCGTGGAGGCGCACAGCGTAATCCAAAGCATCGAGAAACCGTGGGGTGGCGACTGAATTTAGTTTGTTCATTGAGGTGACCGTTCCAAATTTAAAAATTGAGTAACGTCCATAAGTATTTCTAACAAACGCTTTCTATTGCCGGGCTTGTTGTTCACGAACAGAGGGCTAAAGTGTGGGCTATGAAAGACCTTGAGTCTCGGTCTCAAGTGCAACAAACTCTCCCTTGCTTTCTGAGCTTTTTGACCTACCAAGACCGCCGCACGCAGCTTGGGGAGCAGGTCAAGAAGACACTTGAGATGTCTCTCTCCCTCCTCTATGTCTTTTTCAGTTGCGGCACGAATTTTTGTCTCAGAGCCGATATACCACGGAACGACGTTCCACGTAATAGTACGCTTTCGCGATAAGCCGGCCTCAAAATTCAGAGTGAAAAAATTCTTTGCAGTTTCATCATCATTGTTACGTGAGATAAAAGTTGAAGCTTTGCGACCGGGAGCTTCCAGTAGGAACAGACACTCCGCATTTATTCCTCCATCCCAAGGGTCAAAATAAGGAATACTCGCAGACCCGACCTCGGAACGAAGTGTCTCTACAAATTCAGTGAGTGGTTTGATGTGGGGTTCATTAAGCTGTGCCAGCCTGGCCTTTGCGGCCAATGGGTCATGAAAAAGTTTTGGTTGGTCTGAAAAGGGATGATTACTGCCAGATAAGGTTGCCACTGAATTTATTTTGTTCACATATCTCTCAATCAGTAGGCTATGAGCTTCTGCATATTTGCGGGTTCGAGCAAGGTCTTTGTCGGTAACAACGGGCAATCTCCACAATGCCATGTTGTCCCGGAGGTCAGCCAACTTCACTTTCCTGGCTATCGCATTTCCTCGAATGCGCTCCACGTAATCCATGTACGGTGCGTCATTATCGTCCTTCGTAAGGCAGCGAATGGCGTCTATAACTTCGTCGCCAAAACCAGCTTCTTGTAATCGTAGGAAGTTCCAAACTTGACCCGCGTCTTCGACTACATCGTGAAGTACTGCAACGATTTGCTCCACTTCCGTATCCATCTGTAGCATCACCCGGAGGGGATGGAGTATATAGGGCTGACACGCTTTATCGATCTGACCCTTATGGGCGGATACGGCGATCTCGATTGCTTTTTCTAGATTCATGGATTCCTCAATCGTCTTTATGGATCAAGCCTCGGAAGATTTTCCTTATTCTACCTTGTGACGAGTGCTTTTGAAACTCTTCTCCAAACCCCTCGTGACATTTCGAACCTAAGCCGGTCAGAACCCTATTTTCTGGCCGATCTGTGATATATTCTTCCGCACTAAAGGATCGATTTTTCGAAGAGGATGGCCATGCTCGCCGAACTTCAGGGACAGATCGAGAGAATCACCTTCACGAACGAGGAAAACGGCTTCACTATTGCAAAAGTGAAGGTTCCAGGCCGCAACGATCTTATCTGTGTTGTCGGAAACCTCATGGCTCCCATGCCCGGCGAAGTCATCAAAATGCAAGGGGAGTGGGCAAACCACCCCAAATTTGGCGAGCAGTTCAAGATAGTCTTTTACAAATCGATGATCCCGGCCACAGTTGCTGGCATCCAAAAATACTTGGGTTCCGGTCTCATAAAAGGGATCGGTCCCGTCATGGCAAAGAGGATCGTAAGAAAGTTCGGCAAAGACACGCTCGATGTCATCGAAGCCGATGTCGAAAAGCTCTCAGCGGTCGAAGGAATAGGCGCAAAACGCATCGAGATGATCAAAAAGGCTTGGGCGGACCAGAAGGAAATCCGCGAGGTGATGATATTCCTTCAAAGCCATGGAGTCAGTTCAGGATACGCGACCAAGATTTTCAAGCAGTACGGAAACGAAGCAATCAAAGTAGTGAAGGGAAATCCTTATCGGCTCGCAACGGACATCTTCGGAATCGGTTTCATTACGGCCGATAAAATCGCTGAAAAACTTGGATTTGCGAAGGACTCCGAGCTTCGAGCGCAGGCTGGCATTCTCTATGTCCTTCACGAACTCTCAGATGATGGCCATGTTTACTACCCTTACGAACCTCTCATTCAGAAGTGCAATGAGATTCTTCAGATCGGCAGAGAGGTCATCGTAAAAGCTTTCGGAACCATAGCCCTGGAGAAAATGATTGTCATCGAAGATCTAAATGAAGACTTGGAAGGTTTCCAGGAAAACAATAAGGCTGTTTACCTTGCAAAATTCCACCTCTCCGAAAGAAGTATTGCCCGGCGCATGAAGATGCTCAGCAAATGTCAAAGCTCCATCCGACAAATTGATGCCGATAAAGCAGTCCCGTGGGTTCAGGAAAAGCTTTCGATCACATTGGCAGACAAGCAGATGGAGGCGGTTAAGTGTGCCTGCCGATCCAAAGTCATGGTTCTCACCGGCCAGCCAGGTACTGGAAAGACAACGATAATCAACTCTATCCTCAAAATCTTTAAAGCTCTTGGAGTGAATATCCTCCTTGCTGCACCAACCGGGAGAGCCGCGAAGCGAATGAGCGAAGCCACCGGCTACGAGGCAAAGACCATTCACAGGCTCCTTGAGTACAGCCCGAAGAAGGCCGGCTTCCAAAAAGATGAAGAAAATCCGCTGGACTGCGACTTGCTAATAATAGATGAATTTTCAATGGTGGATTGTATTCTTATGCACCACCTCATGAAAGCGATCCCTCGGTACGCAACCTTTATCATGGTCGGGGATGTGAACCAGCTTCCATCGGTCGGCGCCGGCAATGTTCTAAATGACATCATTTCGTCCGGAACCGTGCCGGTTGTGGAGTTAAATGAGATATTCCGGCAGGCTCAACAGAGTTCCATCATCGTGAATGCCCAGAAAATCAACAATGGCTTCGTGCCATCCTTTAAGATTTCCAACGGTGAACTCAATGATTTCTTCTTCATCGAAAAGGAAGAGCCTGAAGATGTGCTGCAACTTATCCTGGAACTGGTGAAGGATCGAATTCCAAATCGGTTCGGGTTTGACCCTATTGACGATATTCAGGTGCTAACTCCGATGCATAAAGGCGCTGTGGGCGCAGGGAATCTGAATGCCCAGTTGCAAGATGTTCTAAATCCATCTGAAAACAGCGTGACCCGGTGGGGGCGTAGTTTCCGAGTGCGCGATAAGGTGATGCAGATCAAAAACAACTACGATAAAGAGGTCTTTAATGGAGATATCGGGAGGATCATCGGGATCGACGAGGAGGCCCAGGAATTAACCATCTCGTTTGATGGTCGGCAGGTGAACTACGATTTTGCCGATCTCGATGAACTTGTGCTGGCGTATGCCGTTTCAGTTCACAAGGCCCAAGGGTCTCAATATCCAGTTGTGGTTATCCCCGTTCACACGCAGCACTACATGCTTTTGCAGCGGAATTTGATCTACACCGGGATCACCCGAGGACGGAAGCTGGTCGTCATGGTCGGAACCAGGAAGGCTCTGTCCATTGCCGTGAAAAATAACAAAACGCAGAAACGGTATACCAGGTTAACCCAGAGGCTGATGGCGGCCAGAACAAAAACGAAGACAGGAGATCGTAGTGAGCATCGAGAAAGCGACAGCGTTTAAACTTCTCGAAGAAACTATCGGGGTTCCCATTAAAATTCTTTCGAATGAGTACGAGGAATTCCCTGTTGGCGACAATCAAGTCAATTCATACCAGAAAATCGTGTTCCAAATAGAGGAAGAAGAACCTGATAATTGTGCAATCGGAATCATCTTCACTCTTTCTCTTATGTCGTTCACGTATTCGGCGCCACGGGGGTATTCTGAAAATCTTTTCATTCCGGATGAAGAATGGAATTTTTCATATTTCGTTGAAGGGTTGCGGTTCAGATACGGATCCATCTGCTTTACTAGCGATTACGTCTCCGGAAGGCTCATGAAAACGGACATCAAATTCGAGCCGGGAGGGAAAGTCACTCTCATCACTCGAAATAGGGCAAGGGGCGCGGAAAGATGGTTACTGAACTTGCAAGGCAAGAAGCATATCCAGCAGGTGAAATGAGCTGTCGAATCTGGTGTGGAGTTCTCGGCTCCGTCTCCGCCTACTTCACAAGCCGGATCGTCGGAATCATATCTCCTAAATTGAAAGCCTCTAATATCGAGATTTTTTGCGCTTCTCCTCGTCAACCCTGCTCTCCCAAACCTCGCCGTCCCCAAAGCAGGACGGGCAAAGCCGTCCAGAGATGTTTCCTTCTCCTCCGCACTCTGGGCAGGTTTTGTTCGACCATATCACCCATTCCGCGTCAATATCCCAGACTCTTTCTCCATTCGCTACCCAAAACGTAAGGGCAGCTTCTGCTGCCTCTCGTCTCGTCATGCCTTCCGGGTCTCTGTCTGGCTGAACAGGAAACTTCAGCTCCTCTTTTACCTCAGCAAGCCGCTTCTTTTGACGTGCAATACTTCCCAAATGCGTCCGAGCGAAGCAGGCCTCATGAAATACATAGCGTAAATTGGGATTGTTATTTACAAACCCAGAATCGCCCTCTTTTATCTTCTCTCGGCACCAATCGCAGGTTTTACCAACTGGTGTTTCGATCTGTTTAAGAACGCCCTTCCACGGGTGGAATCTTTCTGGATTACCGAAATATTTCGTGTCTTTCATCGCTCAACACCTTTCTCTGGTGGGAAGGGGCCCGTTACCAGCGCCGCCCATTTTTCTCCATTCCGAGTTACCTACGTGTGAATGTCTGTGATCAGAATCGCGTTTGGTTCCTCACACCGAGTCAGGTCAAATGCCCGGTACTCATACGGGGTGACAATCCACTTTGTGAACGGAACGTGATTGCAGTTTCGAAGCGCCTCGAACATGAGGACCATCTTTCGGCGATCATATTCTGTCATCCAGGAATCATCGGGAATTGTACCCAACCAGGCGAGCTTGCCCTGAATGGATGCATACTGCTGAGAAATCGATGCTGGAACTTGCCTGTAAATCTCTGTAAGAAGTTCATCGCAGCTGAGTTCGTCGATTTTCTGGTTGCCTTCGTTTCCGTGGTCACCAAATGTCCAGGTCATGGCGCCGAAGAGCTTGAAATCCACTGAGACACACTGAAGCGCATATCGGCGGACAGACTGGTATCTAATTTCGCTTGGAATGTCAGCAAAACTTCCGGGTTCGGATTTCGGCCAGATCAAATAGGTTCCATCTTTGAAGAAAACCGCCACGTGGTGAAAATAGTTATTTTCGTCCAGGCGGCTCCCAAACTTATCGGAGAACTCTTCAGATATTAACTCCCGACGCTCATCTTCGTCGCCCAGGAAGGCGTCGGAGTCGAGCGCCATAAGGAAACATGAATTGGCATGGGACATAGAAAAACTCCTTTGATGATGCCTACGTAAACAGAAGTGGATTCGGGTATTTCTATTTCTCTAATTCGAAGTTGACCTCTGCGACTGTCAAGCAGCCTTGAAAGGCTATTTCTTCCTGTCGGCACAAGTGCATGAGATCGGTAAGCAGGTCGTTTATTTTGGAAACAAGGTCGTCTTCTTCCCCGGGATATGCTGCTTCCAACGCCCTAATCGCCCGGTTGATCCTCATTTCATTATCCAAAGCCACTCCTCCTGAACATGAGTAATTCCTCTGTGATGAATACCGCCCCCGGATCGAAGCTCATTCAGTTGGATTCTCAGCCGGCTCGCCTGAGTAGGTTATTTGATATTGGCTAAAGACAGGAGCCCCCGAGAAATGGGTTTGTCAACAGGCAAACGGCTGGATTCAGGTGCTTTCACCACTTTAGCCAATCAGTTTTCGGAGACAGCAATACCCCCGCCTTGCCGAAATTCTGGGAACAGCGGATG
>PLSV01000348.1 GCA_003165235.1 Syntrophobacteraceae bacterium | reverse complement strand
AGTTGTGTGCGTCAAGTTCTGCAAATTCGATCAGGGCATTATGGGTTCCGATTTTTTTAATCTGCACTAACGGACCAACCAAGCGGAGGGCCGCCGGAATGGGGTCCCCCACACGACCCCTGGAGGCGGCCCGCAGCGGTCAGGCGGCCGCACTTATCGCAAGTCCGAGTTTCTTATGTTCTTTGAGTAAATCCATATTCAGGTACCGGCTTGCCTCCAACCAACTCTCATGAGTCTCTACCGCAAGTGCCCGGACCAACCTGAGGCAGCTTGCCGCATTTGGAAAAATCCGCACCACGTGGGTTCTGCGTTTGATCTCCTCGTTTAATCGTTCGAGCATGTTAGTTGATTTCATATGTTTGTGGTGCTGGAGAGGCAGACGGTAATAGTTAAACGTTTCTCCAATGTTTTCTTCGGCCCATGCGCACAACTTCGGGTATTTTTTCTGCCAGCGATCCAGCCATTGGGCCAGGTCCTTCTGGGCTTCGGTTAGGTCGCGCCGATCATAAATCCAGCGAAGCTCCTGAATGCAATCGTCATTTGCCTTTCGAGGCAGGTGATCCAGGGCATTTCGCAAGAAATGAACATAGCAGCGCTGCCAAACCGCCTCCGGTAAAACCTCCCATATTGCGCGCTTAAGCCCCGGATGGTCATCTGAGACCACGAATTCAACCCCGTATAGTCCGCGCTCTTTGAGGCCCAAGAGAAAATCCCGCCAACTGCTTTCGGATTCCCGGTTTGCCAGCTCAACTGCGAGAATCTGCCGCCGTCCTTCCTCATTGATCCCGATTGCAATCTGTACGGCCCGGCTCCGGATCACCCCATCTTCTCTGGTCTTCTCATACCGGGCATCCAAAACCAGATAAGGATAGGATTCCTCTAATCGCCTCTTTGCAAATTTATCCAGGCTCTCATCCAGAGTCTTGTTTACGGCGCTTATCGCCGAGGCCGAAAAGGAATGGCCGCAAAGCTCCTCCGTGATCGATTTTACTTTACGGGTTGAGACACCTTGGATATACATCTCAGCCATGGCGGAGACCAGAGCCTTCTCGGACCTCTGATAGCGCTCAAAAAGCTGGGTGGAAAATTGTCCCTGGCGATCCTGTGGAACCCGCAGCTCCAGCTTCCCAACCCGTGTGATCAGTGAGCGCTCGTAATAGCCGGACCGGTAGCCAAGCCTGTTTAGTGAACGCTCACCCTTGGCAGCCCCCAGTGAATCGGTCATTTCCTGCTCGAGAATCTCCTGCATTACCTCTCGCAGAATCTTTTTGAGCATGTCTTTTTCTTCACTGAAAAGGGCTTTCACATCAGACAAATTGCGCTTAAACTCAGTCTTGGTCATGGCATCTCTCCTCTCGTGGAGTTTGGGTGTTTTGGTCGAACAACCCGTATGCCATGACCATTTTTTTAAGTCATTCTCTTTTGCAGAACTTTCTGCACATTACCGTACACTTTTCAATCGATCGGCATATCCCGTAGGGGTTAACCGCGACTCAGCCGGTGTTACCCAGCAGTGCATGAAGAGTTACGATAAAGGTCGTTCGTTATTGGCGCCGGTTCAAAAAACCGGCCAAAATGAATGGCCGGGAAGTAGGCCAATGCTGATTGAGGACATGAAACGGCGACTTCGCATAGGCGATTTTGGAACCATCAACGGTTGGTGCACTATAGGAATGATAGCTAACGAAATAAATGCGGATGTTGCTGTAAGGGGCTCAAATATCCCGGGCAAGGAGCGCCGCGCCCAGCGCGCCCGTAATCAGCGGCTCTTCAGGGACCAGGACCTCTTGGCCGAGATAGTTTGCGATGGCGTTGACAAGACCGATATTTTTGGCGCATCCGCCGGTCAGGATGACATCCTTTTCGATCCGCATGCGTTTGGCCATGCGTACGACCCGGTCAGCAAGAGAGTTGTTAACCCCTGCGANNCTTAGAAGAGAGCGCCCGCCCATCTCAGATAGGCTCAGACCCAGCGTATCGGCGATGATTTCGACGAAACGGCCGCTGCCCGCGGCGCATTTGTCATTCATCATGAAATTGTTGATTTTTCCCCTGGCGTCGAGCTGAATGACCTTGCTGTCCTGGCCGCCTATATCGATGATGGATCTGGCATTGGGAAATAGATGCCTGACCCCTCTGGCGTGGCAGGTGATTTCGGTGACCTGCTTGTCGGCAAAGGGCACGTTGATTCTGCCGTAACCTGTGGAGACGACGCAGGCGATGTCGTCGAACGAAATACTGGCCCCTTGCAGGGCCTCTTCCATGACCTTTGCGGCCAAATGTCTATGCTCGGGACCAGTGGGGCCCATGACCGAGGCGATCACCCCCTCGTCGAGGATCACCGCCTTTGTCATGGTCGAGCCGATGTCGATGCCGGCATAATAGAGCTTCATGATGCCTTGATTTTGTCGATGGATTCCAGTGTTTCGATAAAGGCGTCGATTTGATGCCTTGTCTCCACCTCGGAGTAGGAGGTGATGTCGATGATATCGCTTTCCAGGATCAGGGAGGGAAGCGCCCGGTCCGTCTGCTGAGGTTTCCCGCCGCTCAGCGTCAAAACCGGAATGGGCCTGTAGATCTTCGCGAGCTGGTGCAGTTGCCACATGAGGCCAACATGCCAGGTCCTGCACGAGAAGGCCTCATGCATCACGACCCCGTCGATTTGATACTTTTCGATATAATGAATCAGGCGTTCCACATCCGGCTCGCTGCCCGGGCGCTGTCTGGCCTTGTCATACCAGAACGTCCAGTATCCGAGCCACCGCCAAGCCAGGTGCTCGACCGGGTCATTCGTTTTCGGAAGATCCATTTCGGATAACGGCGCCACCATGCGGTAGGTGGTCTCGGCCGAGAAAACTGCCCCCTTGCTGTTGAAGTAATTGAAGTCATTCAGCGCAAACCAGGACGGCAGGCCTCCTCCCCACAACAGCCTGTATTTTTCGTTCTCGATCACGCCTTCCTTTTTCGCGATCTTCTCTTCCAGCTCTGCTTTGAGATTGAGGAAAAAATCGTAGGCTTCCGGAGTCGCCATTTTAAAACACAAGGGCACCATCGTGTTCATGGCATCGCCAGTGTCCATGGGGCAGGGCCTGTTGGCTCTCAGATCATAGGCTTCTTCGACAAGATCCCAGGTCTTATCGCTCAGTTTCACCAGTTCCCACAGGCGGTCATAGTCCAT
>PLSV01000170.1 GCA_003165235.1 Syntrophobacteraceae bacterium | reverse complement strand
GCTGCGCCATGTACCGGACGTTCAACGACATCGGCGCTGCATGGAGAGAAGGGCTCATCACAAATAGAGACCTCGTGCTGGCAAAAACGAAGGCATTTTATGAAGAGCGTTCGGGAGTCGATCCTACATGCAGCACGGAAGCCTTGGAAGATTTGAAGCAGGAAGTGCTGGAAGATGTCTACAGATTATCGCATGAGCTTCACCAGTCGGACAAGCTCCATCTGAGATCGCTGAGTGTGGATTTGGCCGAGGCGCTTGACCGGAAATCGGTAAGTTCGGTGCAAGCGCAACATGGAACCCCGGTTGATCACCCGACTACTTTTGAGCGAATCGCAAGAGCCCTGGACGAGGGAAGAATCGGGCTGAAGGAATCGGTGTTTCTTAGGGCCGAACTCCTTTTTGCTCCCCGGATGGTTCCGCCGCAATCGAAATTTTCGCCCAGACCCGGTGAAAAGGTGGCGGAAAACTACTGGCCGATCTTTAACCGGGATGTGCACCGCGTTAAGGATCTCCTCAACCAGGATGAGAAAGCGCTTTTAAGGTCGCTGGACCCCAATCTCGACGCCATCGTCAGATCCTGGGAGGGGATCGTCGGCGCCCTGCCCAACTATCCTCAGCTCACCCAGACGTATACCGCAAAGGGAACCAACTACTGCCAGATCCACTATACCACCAAGGCGGGTTTCCCCGACGCAGTCCCCAATGTGGCGTACGTCGCCCTAGTGGCATCCACGCTCAACCAAGCCATCAAAAAAGAGACGCAGCATTTCCATGCGGCATACCCGGAAGGGAACGGGTTGCTCCAGGTCTACTGCCTGGGCAGCATTCCCAACCCCTATAATGTGGCCATGGCCGGAGAGTGGGTAGACGTCAGCAATGTGCCGGGCACCGCTAGTGCAAAGTCCGGCTACATGCTGATAGACAGCAACCTCGATACCGACGTACTAAAATCGACGATTTACCATGAGTATTTCCATGGCGTTCAGAGTGCTTATAACTGGCAAAGCGACCTATGGTTCAAGGAAGGCTCCGCCTCGTGGGCTGAGGGTTACTTTGGGTCGTGCTGGGAGAATTATTCCGATATTTACAACAAGGCTGACTCCATATTCAAATCGCCAAATTCCCCCATATTCGACATCTCGACCCTATGGCGCAGGTATTCTACCAGCGCCCTGGTCTTCTTCTTCTCCGACAATTACGGCGGCTATAAGTTCGTCCTGGCTTATCTCCAAAACTCCGTAAACCAGAACGACGCTGTCGCCAACATGACTGCTGCCTTGCACGCAAGTTCATTCGGCGATGCGTTCATCCGTTTTTTGCTCGCATTGTACAACAAGGATATATCCTCCATAAAGGCCTACATGCCCGATGTCGTAGTGGAGTCGCAATTTAGTCTATATGGACAGACTCAACCAAATGAGGTGTCCCTCCTGGGAGCGCAATATTACAAATTGGATCCGCCGGGCGCTCCCATGAATCAGGCTCCTTTCATCGCCTGGTTGGCGCCATCCCCATCCTGCAGCGGCTCGCCGGTGGGCGCTCTCGCGTGGAAGGGATCACAGGGGCCGGCGAACATGACGACGGCCCCTCCCAACCCGGTACCCACGTCCTACCTTCCCAATGCCAAACAGGAAGCCGTTTACATAGCGACGGATGTGACGTACACAAACAGCTCGGACAACGAGAAAAGAGATTATACGGCCTACATCATAACTCCTTATGTCCATATCGAGAATGTGACCGTGACTCCGAATCAGCCTATTCCATTGGGGACTCCCATTGACATCAACGTCACATACGATCTCACGGGGACCCTTACCGGCCAGCCGTTCGGGGTTCAATTCCAGATCGAGCAAATATGCAATAAGCATCCCTTTATAATTGGCGGTCCCTACTCCGTATCTTCTGGAGAGAAAAAGGATTTTCCCCCTTATCCTTTCCCGGCTGGAGGGGTGGGCACTTACTATCTTACAGTGCAGATGAGGACGCCCCTGGACTCATGGGGCATCGACCAGTCAATATCTACATATCCACAGTTCACCCTGGTTGTCACGGCGCCTTGATTGCTATGCCTCGCGAATCTGTCTCATACGAAAAGTTCTCTCACGCGGAGACGCTGAGAGAAAGGACTTTTCATCGTTTCAGGGTGTCCTGATGGGACATGAGTTACTGCTTGGCAATTCCATTGCGTTCTCAAACGGGGTCGCTCAAACGGGGTCGGGCCGCGCTAGATTGGCTCTGTTCAACAAAAGAGCTTGCCAGGAATGCCCTTTTCCGTTCTTAAACTGTTGTTTTTCTCCATGGAATGGCCTTTCTAGGGGGTACAGGGTGTGGATTTTACGGGAAGATGAAGCGAGGGGCAAGGAGGAGGCAGCAAGAATAGAAACGCTTTTCTTCTCTAAGGCTGGTGGTCTCAAGCTTAGAAGAGCCATCAGGGAAGCACCCTGAATGTAATTTGGAATACCCGCCCGATGATCCCCCTCTGCCGTGTACTCCGTGATCGCAAATCATGGAATACGCCGTGGACAAATCTGGTGTGCTTCCTGATCTTCAGCCAGCCCTGCCCCCCTCTGACCCGTCCCACATGGTCCAAAATCATGGAATACGCCGTGGACAAATCCGGTGTGCTTCATGATCTTCAGGCAGCCCTGACCCATCCCCGGTGGTTTCAACCATCACAA
>PLSV01000070.1 GCA_003165235.1 Syntrophobacteraceae bacterium | reverse complement strand
GATCTTCTTGCAAAGAACGCTATCGATCTCGATCCGGAATAAGTCAGGGACGTGCAACACATGGGATGGATCGAGCAAGCGGGTGGACTCCTCTGAAAGAGGCTCATCGAAGAACCACTTTGCGGCAACGCTTGCATCAACGACATAGATACTCATCCGTAGCGCTCCTCGCGAAGAAGATCGGTGCTGTCGCTCGCAGGACGCGCTTTTAGCTTCTCGCGGATACGAGCGACGGCAAGGCGCGCGGTTTGTGAATCTACATACGCGGCCTGATCAAGAATTATTTTGACCTCTGCCTGTAATGAGCGCCCGTTCTGTGCAGCGCGGAGCTTCAGTCGCTCGATGGTGGCTTCATCGAGATTCCGAATGAGAATTTGAGCCATCCTTCTGTCCTCCTCTACCGTTAATGATGCTATCAAAATGATAGCATTTGTCTCTACACTCAGCAATAGACAAAAGGCAGCCACACTTTAACAAAGGGCAAGGTTCGCAAAAACGGTGAGAAATATGGTGATTGATATAAGATATGGACCTCTATGGACCTACTGCAAAAGCAACTGCTTCTCGCGAAGCCTCTTGATTTCATCGCGCAGGACAGCCGCCCTTTCGAATTCGAGGCGGGAGGCGGCTTCCTTCATTTCTTTCTCGATAGCCTGGAGGTGTTCCTCAGGGGCGACAAGCCCCCCCGGCTGATCGAACGCAGCCTGAGGTTCGAACACAAATTCCGAGTCACTCGGCTTCAGACGGTACTCCGCAAGAATGTCGGCGACATCTTTTTGCACCGACTTCGGTACGATGTTGTTTGCGGCGTTGTATTCGAGTTGCTTTTTTCGCCGCCTGTCCGTCTCCTGGATGGCGCGGCGCATTGAGTCGGTTACTTTATTGGCATAGAGAATCACGGTCCCCATCACATTGCGCGAGGCGCGGCCGGCGGTTTGGATAAGCGATCGGTCCGACCTGAGGAAACCCTCGTTGTCCGCGTCCAAAACGGCTACAAGCGACACTTCCGGGATATCCAGACCTTCCCGCAGCAGGTTTATTCCAACCAGGACGTCGAAATTCCCAAGCCGCAGATCGCGCACCGTTTCGATCCGCTCGATGGTGTTGATGTCCGAGTGCATATAGCGGACCCGGATGTTAAGCTCGGCAAGATATTCGGTGAGGTCTTCGGCCATTCTCTTGGTGAGAGTGGTGACCAGAACGCGATGGCCGTCCTTCACCTGCTTTCGTATTTGGCCAATCAGGTCGTCAACCTGGAAATCTGCGCGGCGCACCTCGATGGGGGGGTCAACAAGGCCGGTGGGCCTGATGATCTGCTCTATGATACGCCCTCTCGTATTGCCAAGCTCATACGGACCGGGGGTTGCAGAGACATACACAACCTGTTTTACCCGGTTTTCGAATTCATCGAAATTGAGAGGCCTGTTGTCAAGCGCTGAAGGCAGCCGAAACCCGTACCGGACAAGAGTTTCCTTCCTTGCTCTGTCACCATTGTACATGCCGCGAATCTGAGGAATCGAAATATGGCTTTCGTCGATGAACAGAAGCCAGTCTTGCGGAGGAAAATAATCGAGCAGAGTGTACGGGGGCGTTCCCGGCGAACGGCCGTCAAGATGTCTGGAGTAGTTTTCGATTCCGTGGCAAAAACCGAGTTCGACGAGCATTTCGAGATCAAACCCGGTTCGTTCCTCGATGCGCTTCGCCTCCAGGAGTTTGCCCTCCCTGTAGAAGAACTCAAGCCTTTCCGACAGCTCCTGTTTGATTGAGTTTACCGCCCGCTCAAGGGTGTCCGGGGAGGTGACGTAGTGGGTCCCGGGATAAATGTCCGTTCTCTCCAGGCGCCGGAAAGTCCTTCCTGTGAGAGGGTCGATTTCCTTTATCGAATCTACTTCGTCCCCAAAAAACTCTATGCGTATCGCCCGGTCCTCCTCATAGGCGGGAAAAACCTCGATTACGTCTCCCCTGACCCGGAAAACCCCACGATGAAAATCATAGTCGTTTCGTTCGTACTGGATGTCCACCAGCTTGCGCAGAACGTCTTCTCTCGGAATTTCCTGCCCTGTTTTGAGCTGCAGCAGCATCTCCTGGTATTTTTGGGGAGAACCCAGCCCGTATATGCAGGATACGCTCGCCACAATTATGACGTCCCGGCGCTCCAAAAGAGAGCGAGTCGCCGAATGGCGCATCTTGTCGATGGTTTCGTTGATGGATGAGTCTTTGGCGATATATGTGTCAGTCTGGGGGATATAGGCTTCGGGCTGGTAATAATCGTAATAGGATACGAAATATTCCACCGCGTTTTCGGGGAAAAACGATTTGAACTCACCGTAGAGCTGTGCTCCCAGCGTCTTGTTGGGGGCTATGACCAGACTGGGTCTTTGTAATCTCGCTATTACGTGAGCCATAGTGAAAGTCTTGCCGGACCCCGTGACTCCGAGCAGGGTCTGTTCTTCCGCCCCGCCAATTATATTCGAAGCCAGCTTTTCTATGGCCTGAGGCTGGTCCCCGGTTGGCTCAAACTGGCTTCTCAGCTCGAAAGGTTTCATTCTGAACGCGGTTTCCTTCGGACGCTGCACGCGCTGCAACGCCATAATCGGTGGATATCGTTATAATACCAACGAGGTGGGAGACAATAGGCGAGGGCGGGTCAGGACAGGGCGGCCTTTTCTTCGTCTTCATCATCGTCGGCCGGGGCGTAGTCTGAAGGCTCGACGTCTTTTTGCCGGAGTTCCAGGCGTTTGAGGCGAGACCTGTCGCTTATGATCTTCTCCATTTCGCGCCGCACTTCGCTCTGGGTCAGGAGTTCCGACAGCAGGACCCGCTTATAGCTGATGCTGCGGAGTTCGTTTTCCAGAAATTCGTCCCTTTCCTGTTTGAGCTTCATGTTCTGCAGGAAAAGTTTTTCTTCCAGGGACTCGTTTTCGATAAGCAGCGTGATCAGCATGTCGCTGAGCTTGTTTTTGCGCAGCCCCATCATCCCGACTCCGGCAGCTTTTCTCCGGTACTGTTCCAGCTTGCTTTCGAGAAACTGAATGCGTTGCTCCAGCTCCGCCTTGCCATTTTCGAGCTTCTGCTTCTCATCATCCCAAAAGGCCTTGAGCGCCCGCTCGATTGTGAGCATCTCCTCGCGCTCGCAGGCTGCCCTGGCTTTGAATTTTCGGCCGTACGTGCGGTATCCGACGAAATAGCTGACCGAAAAGACGACCGTTACGCAGAACAGCCCAGCCATGACCTGATAAACCAGCAAATCCATCTGAACTCCCTCGCGTTGGTGCTGGGATGTGAAATGCCTGTCCCCCGAGCAAAAATAACCGCATCCCGGTTTGATTCTTTAACCAAAGCCAGTATAAACCCTAATTTCAATAACGTAAACACGCAAGAATTAGTTCCGGGCGGCCTGTCGAGCTGCTGTCCATCCGGAAACGCCGAACGGAAACGAGCTATCCATGCCGGTCGATGAGAATACTTTAGACGGTCTTGTTATCGGGGAAGCCGGCATGACAATCCTTTCATTGATTGCTGCGCCGTATATCTATGCAGGCTTATTCGCTTCCATTGGGTTTGAAAACATGATCCACGGTCCGGAGGAGCTTCTCGGTTCCTTTGATTTCGGTTTCGAAAAGCGGGATTATAGCTCTTAGCTTTTCTCCGAAGATTTGGCGGATTTCTCTCATATGCTCGTCCTGCATCTTTATGCGGTTGAGCAGGAATTCAGCGGAGTCCGCTCCTGCCTTGTCTTTCTGAATAAGGCCGTTTACAAGCACTCCTCCGACCGGAATTCCGAATTCATGGAACCAGTTGATAAAACGGGTGATGACGGCTATGGGCAGGCTCTCCGGAAGGGTTACGAAGAAAAACGCCGTTAGTGCGTCGTCGGTCAAAAGGCCCTTGGCGTTGGCCGCTCTTTCCCGGAACTTCAGAAAGTATTCCAGCAAAGGGTCCTGTTCTTGCTTTTTTCTCGAAAAAGAGAGCGTCTCCCGGAGCGATTTCGCTTCCTCTCTGTTCTTTAACATCTTTTCCACCCAGAGCGAATGGACTTTTGACATCCGCATCAGCCGCCGGGTACTGGCGGCGGGAGCTGTGTCAAAAACATAGAACTCGTACTCGTCACGGAACATGATATCGATCATGTTTTCAAACATGGCGGATTCTTCGAAAGCCGGGTTCAAGGTAGCGGATTCTATAAAATCTTCCGCCTTGGCGGTAATATTCGCAAATTGCAGAAACCAGCTTATCTTTTCGCGGATCTCGCGCTTGGACTGTTCGATAGTGTCCCTGACATCTATTTCTAAAGCGGAGCACTTGTCCACGCCACGGACAGGGGTAGGTTTTCCGAATACATCCTGGTCGAGCATGCTTGAGAGGCTATGCGCCGGATTCGTCGAGACCAGGAGGGTATTTTTCCCTTGCTGCGCCGCCCACAGGGCCGCAACCCCGGCAACTACCGTCTTTCCGACCCCTCCCTTGCCCCCGAAAAAAATATATTTCAGCCGGGGATGATCCGTCATGAATTGAATCATGCTAACCGTAATGTCGGCCACCTTCAACCCCCTGGAATCGTTGCTGTCAGAGTCGGTTATGCGTACATGGCCTTCGCCATGCAGTCGATCATGGCGAGCCCTGTCACGTCACGCTCCATCTCGGGCACGGACGCGAGAATCTGCCCCGGAAACTTATCGTCGATCACCTTTATGTAGTGCTCCTGCATGCTCAGGCGGTCTTTAAGAAATTCCGGAATCTTCTGGTTCCGGAGTTCAGCCGGAAGGACTCTGTTGATAATGTATCCGCTCAGCGGGACGTCGAATTTAGCAAAAAGCTCGGCCGCCTTCACAGTGTCGTTTATCACCATCTCCTCGGCCGTGAGCACGAAGAAAAAGGCAGTCTTGCTCCTGTCGGTCAGTATGCCGGAAGACTTGTTGAGCCTGTCCTTTATGTAGAGCAATTCATTCAGAATGGCGTCCTCGTCCACTTGCTTCTGCCTCTTCATGACTGCGGCAACCTTATCGTACTCGCTCATCTGCATGCGCAGCTTCGTGATCTTGTCGATCCAGGCATCGTAGACCGACGCCATGCTGAGATAATACAGGGCGTGGCCCAGCGGCGCGAGGTCGTAAATGTAGTAGTCGTAGCCTCCCTTCACCACAATGTCCACCACCGTGTCGAAAATGGCGCTCTCCTCCATGCCGGGCGCCGCAGCGGCGGCCTGTATATAACTTTCGATCTCGTCGGGAATTTTGTCCATGCCGTACATGTCCAGGATTTTCCGGCGGGTCTCCTGTTGGTGCTCGCGCACGCGGCGGTCGGCATCGATTTCCTGGGCGAAGAGTCCCGGTATGATCTCGACGGGCCCCTTGCCGAAGATGTCCCGTTCGAAGATATCGCTGAGCGAAGCCTGGGGGTCTGCCGAAAACACCAGAACGCGCTTCCCCTGCTTAGCCAGATGGTAAGCGGTTGCGGCGGAAAAAGTGGTTTTCCCCAACCCGCCCTTTCCTCCGAACATGATGTAGCGCCGGTCCGGATACTGTTCGAAAATGCGTGCAAGCGAAATGGCGGCCACCTTCCTTTCCGATCGAAGGATATTAGTTCATGGACACCTTGAACGAACCTCGATCCCGCATTCGAAACCGCCGGATTGCGGGCAAACTCCCGTGCCCATCAAGGTGTGGAGTTCTTGCCAGGCGCATCAGGCCAGGGCGTCAGTCAGGTCTTTTTCCCTCAGCATCCGCCTTTTCCAGGTGGGAATCTGGGGGACCAGGTAGGGGAGAAGATTTAGCGAATAGTAGGGCGGCAGAACAGGCGCCCCGAGCATATCTCCCACGGTGATCAGTATGAAAAGGTGCTCCATGTTCGCCCTGCTCTTCAGGGCGAACCGGGCCGAATCGTGGACCGCAGCGCCGTACACGAACTCCTTTACGGCGTGGAAAAAACCTCCCTTTTTCTTTTTTTCATCAGTCATGGATTTCTCCGGCTAACCCGTAGTTTCTCGAGCAAACATCAGGCGACAGAACTCCCCGCCCTCAGCGACCTGAATCTTGCGAATGCCTTCTGCCCTTCCCACGCCAGCACCAGCGCCGCGATGACAAGGAAAACGGCCACTACTCCCATCAGAGTGTTTCCGATCAGCGCCTCTCCCTGGACTGCGCCGGAAAACACTTTGCTCAGCAGGGAATACGAGGTGTATAGGAGGGCCGCAACGGTTGTGACGAACATGAAAATCATGGGATAGAAAATCCAGGCCGTCGCCCTGCCCTCGGAGATGAGCCAAATGGTCGCCAGCATCAGGGCGAGAGAGGCCATCAGTTGGTTTGCCCCACCAAAAAGCACCCATAAGTATTGCCACCATCCGGTAAGGACCAGTGCGGCGGTTAAAAGGCTGGCGACAATGGTCCCGAAATGCAGGTTCTTGAAAACCGGGCTGACGTCGCCCAGAATCTCCGAGGTCGCCACCCTCATGAACCGGATCACCAACTGCATAATGGTGATGGCCAGCACTATCATCATGACGCTGCCATACGACCTTCCCAGGTCGAGGGGAAGCCCGAGCACGTTCAAAAGCTTGGCGACGCCGGCGGCGAATACGACCCCGGGTCCTTTGGCGATAGCCGCTCCGTATTCGGTCGGAGAGGCGTAAATAGTTCCTGCAATTATCAGCGCGAAAACCGCGAGAATCATTTCCACAAACATAACGCCCGCGCCGACCGGTCGGGCGTCGATCTCGTTTTCGAGCTGACGGGCCGTTCCTGAGCTTGAAACTATGCTATGCCACCCCGAGATGGCCCCGCAGGCGATTGTCACAAACATGATCGGCCAGATCGGACCGATCTTGATGCTAAAATCGGTCACAGCGGGAAGCGTGAAATCGGGGCGTGAGAGCAATATCCCGATTATCCCGAAAAGCAGGCCTAGAAAGACTATGTAGGAAGCTACATAGTTCATGGGAAGAGCAAGTCTCCAGATGGGAAGCACTGCGGCAAAGTAGCAGAAAACCAGGGCCACAATTGCCCAGAGCACCCGGTTGTTGGCAAGCGCCGTTCCGAGGATGCTGTCCGACGGCGCCAGGGTCCCCAGGTAGATGCCGGACATCGCGATCAGGACTGTTACAACGGTTGTGAGGACGATATCCTTTTTCCACTTATAGATCATCTGGCCCGCCAGAAGGCCGGCCAGAGTCAGAAAAAGCCAGGCCATCGGGGCCGATTTAAGCCCTGTCGCCGTGCTTACAACCACGTTTCCGAAAGCGCCTGCAATGAGCAGCAGATAAAAATACATGAAAGAGAGGAGAATTAGCCGCGCCCTTGGGGAGATCAGACGATAGCTGAGCCCTCCGAGCGAAGCTCCCTCGTTGCGCATGGCTATCATCGCGCTCGAATAGTCCTGCACCCAGCCGATAAAAAAGCTTCCAAGAAGAATCCAGAGGAGGGCGGGCGCCCAGCCCCACTGGATGGCTATGATCGGCCCGATGATTGGTCCGGCGCCGGCAATGGATTTAAACTGGTAGCCGAAAAGCACGTTCTTGCTGGTGGGCATGAACTCCACGCCATCCATGTACATGTTGGCGGGAGTGGTCCTTTTGGGGTCACTCATCATGACTTTGCGGTCTATGTATCTCGCATAGCGGTAATAGCCGACGATAGCCACTGCAAAGGCAATGATCAACACCAATACCGAGTTCATCGCAATCCTCCGTAAAGAACCGGAATAATAAAAATGCGTGCGGACTCTACCCAGGGTAAGCCAAACCGCCGCTATCGTCAACCTCTTGACCGTGGGTTCAGGTCCGTGGTCTCGGAGGCAGGCCCGGACCCGCAAGCAGCGCCTGCCGAATAGATGGGAAAAGAGGTTGCCCCTTGAGCCGCAGAAAATCTGGGGGCCCGGTATGAAAACAGTCTATCTCTTTCTTGAAACTGCGAAAAGTATTTGACACGGGATTATCATTATTGCAATAAAAACCTTCCCAAACTAATGAAACGGCCCCGGCCCGGAGCCATAAGCTTCGAGCCGGAGCTTTGTTGATTCCTGTCAGGCGGTGGGCGTCATCTTTCCGATCATCAGCGTATAAAGCATGCCCATACACATCTGAGCCGGGCTGTAGTCAGAGTTACGCCGGCCACGCACGCTCACCGTCTCCAACTGTTTGCGCAACTTGCGTTTTTCAAAGAACCTGCGGAGCAAACCCACACCCCCAAATCCGGTCAAATTCTTCCCGGTGAATTACTCTTGAGGGGTCAAATCCTGTTTTTTTTGCTGTTTTTGTGCTACATTTCGTATTCACTTTTCAGGCCAATGCTTTTCAGGGTGGTTGGGCAAACGAATATTCCCTGCAAAGGGGGCTTTTTTGTTAAATATCGTGTAGTTATTTGAATAAATATCCGCGTAAAAAGGATATGCAAATAGTGACTCACGCATTATTTGCGTCTAACAGTGACAAGCCTAAGAAGGGAGGTTTTTTTTAGATGAATGCTCTGACGCTGGTGTTTGTTTCCTTGTGCGTATTTGCTATCGCTTATAGGTTTTATGGACTCTTCATTGCGAACAAGGTTCTGGGGATAAGGACGGATCGGCCGACGCCCGCAAAAACCTGCGCGGACGGCATCGATTATGTGAAAACAAATAAGTTCGTTCTATTTGGGCACCATTTTGCGGCCATTGCCGCCGCGGGGCCTCTTCTCGGTCCGGTATTGGCGGCGCAGTTCGGTTTTCTTCCCGGAGCCCTTTGGATCATTATCGGCTGCGTTCTGGGAGGGGGGGTCCATGATATGGTGGTCCTGTTTGCTTCCATACGCCACAAGGGGCAAAGCCTTGCCAAAATCGCCGAGAGCGAAGTCAGCAAGGCCGTCGGGATTGTCGCATCATTTGCTTTTCTCTTTATTCTCATTCTCACGCTGGCGGGTCTGTCGATCGCCGTTCTGAACGCCCTTTTTGAAAGCTTCTGGGGCGTCTTCGTTGTGGGCTCCACCATCCCCATCGCCATTTTTATGGGTCTTTGGATGTACATGTTTCGCCCCGGCGACGTTAAGACGGCCAGTATATTTGGTGTCGTCCTGCTCGCCGCCGCCATCTACTTCGGAGGAGCAATCGAACCGACATCAACGCTGGCCCAGTATCTGAGACTGAGCAAGCATCAGATCGCCATTATCATTCCTCTTTATGCGTTCGTTGCATCCGTACTGCCTGTATGGCTTCTTCTGGCGCCGCGAGACTATCTGTCAACATATCTGAAGATAGCCACCATCACTACGCTGGCGGTTGGAATTCTTTTCGTCCATCCCGAATTAAAAATGCCGGCTCTCACACAGTTTACGGGCGGCGGCGGACCCGTCATCCCCGGCCATGTCTTCCCCTTCATCTTTATCACCATCGCCTGCGGCGCCATATCAGGTTTTCACGCCATCATTGCAACAGGCACAACGCCCAAAATGCTCGGTAATGAAAGGGATATCCCATTTGTCGGCTACGGCGCCATGCTCTTGGAGGGTTTTGTAGCCATTATGGCCCTAATCGCAGCCTGCGTCCTTATTCCGGCGGACTATTTCGCCATCAACTCAGCGGCTGGGGAGTTCGCCAAACTGGGTATTGCCACCGTAGACCTCAACAGACTCGCTACGGAGGTTCAGGAAAAAATCCAGGGCAGGCCGGGCGGCGCCGTATCTCTCGCCGTCGGCATGGCCTATATCTTCGATTCGATTCCCCATATGAAGAACTTGATGAAGTACTGGTATCACTTTGCGATCATGTTTGAAGCGGTCTTTATTCTCACCGCCGTTGACGCAGGCACCAGGGTCGGCAGATTCCTGCTGCAGGAAATGTTCGGCAAAATTATCCCAAAATTCAACGAAACGCATTGGATACCTGGAATAGTCTTAACCGGCGGCATCTTTAGTTTCCTGTGGGGATATCTTGTGTATACTGGAAATATCTCGACGCTGTGGCCCCTGTTCGGCATGAGTAACCAGCTTCTCGCCTCAAGCGCCCTGATAATTGTAACGGCAATGTTGATTCGCATGGGGAAGGCCAGGTATATGTGGGTAACGGCGGTTCCGGGCCTCTTCCTGGGATTCGTAACGATGTATGCCGGTTATTTAAACATCACGGCTGTCTATCTGCCGCGACAGCTCTATCTCCTGGCCGCACTAGCCTCCGCTGTTATGGTCATGATGGTCGTCGTCGTCGTCGGCACCTTCAAGCGGTGGATTGAACTCCTCCAGATCAAGGAGCGTGTGCAGGACATTTGGGGCGATAAGGTCATTTTCGCGATTGAAGGCGAATCGTGTGTGCTGCCCGTTGATTCTAAACTCAACATACAGCAGAAACTGGCCTCAGAAAAATGGATGGGATAGCTGTTAAGATGGCGTTAAATACAGGGGGCAGGATCTTCTTATCTGATAGATAACCCCCTGTATAAGGGGTTGCCTCACGGATATTCATGACTTTTGCTATATGAGAGAATCAATTCTTTAGAGATATAGACAGTGATGCTGGCTTTTTGAAGTCTTTTGCATTCCTTGTGACCAGGTTCAGCACTCCTGAAAGGGACAAGGGGCAAATTTATTTTGCGATTTCATCTCGGGCGGTCGGACTGGGTCGGGGTCCCATAAGCGCTTAAATAAGCAGCGCATGAACAATGCCTGTGATTTCCATGCCTAAACGACGGGGCTGCATAATTTAGCCCACGATCCCTACGCTCCGCGAGGGGCTGCTCTGGGTTTTGGCGCCCCAAATACATTGCCCTCAAAGGGCTAAATAGAAATTGTCCCGGTGTTGGCATTTGCACTTTGCAATGCGGGTTTTATGTAACCCCTCCGGGGTACGGAGAAAAAATTTATGGAACCCCACACCCAGGGTGGCGCTTTCGCTTACCCCGGGCTGAATTATTCAGCCCTTTCAGGG